>RPPD01000010.1 GCA_003818675.1 Spirochaetaceae bacterium | reverse complement strand
GGTTGTCAATGACCGCCTGTGCCTGTTCCGCGCCCGCCATTTCAACGAGTGCGTACCCTGAGTTTTTCCTCATGCGGATGGAAACCACAGTCCCGTGCGTCTGGCATATCGCCATTACCTCTTCCCTTGTTGTGCTGAAGGCGAGGTTCCCGACGAATATATTGTTCTTTTTCATGCTCTTCTCCAATTGCTCAATAATAACACGAAGCGTATATTATTCAAAATAATATCGCAAAACATTTTCTTGACAAACCACTGGCTGCACGCTATATTAACTACCATGGTAGTTAATAGTATTATAAAACACCTTTTATCCCTGGGGATTTCAGATTACGAGGCCCGCGCGTATGTGGCGGCCCTTTCCCTCTCCATGGCGACCCCGTATGAACTCGCCAGGGAGTCGGGCATCCCATCCTCAAAGATTTACGAGGTGATCTCAAAGCTTGCTGACAGAAAGCTGTTATTTGAAACCGAGGATTCTGGGAAAAAAAAATACGTCCCGGAATCATGGCCCGAGTTCCTGGCCCGCGAGGAAAGCAAATTCACCAACAGCATGGAATCACTCAAAAAGAGTTTCCCGGTTCTTGCAAAAAGCGAGGAGATCTCGTTTATATACAACATCCATGACCTGGATCAGCTTGTGGACAAAAGCCTGCGCAGCATTCGCGATGCAAGGGAATCGATTCTACTCTCCACGTGGAATGATGAGCTTGAGATCATGAAACCCGAACTTGAAAAAGCACAAGCGCGCGGCGTCCGGATAGCGGTTGTTCACTTCGGGCAGCCCGCTATCACGATTGGCACGGTGTTTGTGCACCCGATAGAGGACACGCTCTACAGTGAACGCGGCGGACGGGGTTTTACCCTTGTCTCTGATTCCAAAAGCGCAATAGTGGCAACCCTGTTCCCGGACTCAGGCGTGGAGGGCGCATGGAGCACAAACCGGGGATTTGTTCTTCTCGCCGAGGACTATATAAAACACGATATCTATATAATGAAAATAGTCAGCCGCTTTGACGGCAACCTGATCGCCATGTTCGGCAAAAACTACGCCATGCTCAGGGATATTTTCACGGACAAGGAAACAAGGAGGAACAGATGATATACATAGATGGAAAAATATACGGCAAGGAAGACGCGAAAATATCGGTCTTTGACCATGGCCTGTTGTACGGGGACGGTGTCTTCGAGGGAATCCGCATTTATCATGGCAGGATTTTCCGGCTTAAAGCCCACCTTGACCGCCTCTATAACAGCGCCCAGGCCATCCGGCTTTCCATTCCCATGGAGAAGGACAAACTGGGGCAGATCATGCAGGACATGGTGGACAATGAAAAGAAAAAAGATGGCTACATCAGGCTTGTTGTCACGCGCGGTGTGGGCGATCTCGGCATCAATCCCTATCTATGCAAAAAGGCATCGATCATCATCATAGTCGACAACATACAACTTTTCCCGCCTGAGTATTACACAAAAGGTGTAAGGCTCAAGACCAGCTCTCTTCGGCGCGTGGGCGTGGACACCTTTGATCCGCGCATCAAATCGCTCAATTATCTCAACAACATTCTCGCAAAAATCGAGGCATTGGACGCCGGATGCCTTGAAGCGGTAATCCTCAACAAGGAGGGCTACGTCACCGAGTGCACGGGCGACAATATTTTCTTTGTTCATAACGGGAAGATAATGACACCACCTTGCTACATTGGCGCGCTTGAAGGGATAACCCGCGGAGCTGTGCTTGAACTCTGTCTGAAAACCGGGATGCCAGTTGAGGAGCGGAACAGCACGCTTTATGACCTGTACACAGCAGATGAATGCTTCCTCACGGGAAGCGGCGCGGAGCTCGTCCCGGTGATCGAAATTGACGGCCGCACCATAGGAAACGGGGCGCCGGGCAAAATCACCGCATCAATCACGAAGGCATTTAATCGGCTTGTAGAGCAAGAGGCGAAGGTTTGCCAGTGAACATACGCTCTTATTTTTTTACCGTGTAATGTGTGCGTAAATAATATGCCAGATTCTTTAAAAGCGGATGATTCCGTACTTCTATTCTGCCATCAAAAAGGACATCCCCGCGGTGCTTCTTGAGCCACATATAAAGCCGTTCCCCTGGCTCTCCATCACCACCACCTGTTTTAGCTATCTTTACAAGCTGTTGCAGCTCGATTCGTGAAAATATTTTTCGCGTATTTCCCAGTACTATTATAAAACTTGCACCGCCTGGTGCGTCTTCCACACATACGCCAAACTTTTCTTCACGGGCTTCTGTCCTGGCAGAATCCCTGCCCCTGCCCGCTTTCCTGCTTTTTGGTTTTTCCATCTCATCAAGACGAGCAAGCTTTTTATTCATTTCAACAACATGCAAATTATAAATACTTGTATTCGCCTGTTTTATGAGAAAAATGAGTGCTTCTTCATCCAGCTGCGGGATGAGCTTCTTCAGTTCCTTCACAAGTATTTCCCGTTTTTTGTTTTTCTTCTTTGCAGCCATGTTGCCTCCCGCGCCTAACCCTTCAGATTCTCACCTATTTTTTTTGCAAGCTCTGCATCACTTAATGTGAGCCGTGCGACTCCTGTTTTCATTGCAGCCTTCGCTGTTGCATACGCCACTGCCTTCCCGACCCTTCTGTCAAGAGGAGACGGGATGATCATGCCCTTTTTAAGTTGCGCAGGCGTAACGAGCGATGCGATTGCATTCGCAGCCGCAAGTTTCATTTCCTCATTGATGGCTGTCGCCATGCAGTCCAGAGCTCCGCGGAAAATCCCCGGGAAAGCCAGCACATTGTTGATCTGGTTCGGAAAATCCGATCTTCCAGTTGCGATAATCGCTGCTCCGCCTTTTTTTGCGTCATCCGGATGGACCTCAGGATCTGGATTTGACATGGCAAAGACAAAAGAATCTTTGGCCATGAAGGCAATATCTGCGGAACCAAGCAGTTTAGGCCCTGAGACACCAATAAATACATCTGCCCCAACAAGGGCGTCTTTCAGGCTTCCTGAAACATTCTGTTTGTTCGTCAGGCTGAGTATGTCCTTCTTTGCCTGATTGAGATCATTCCTGGATCCTGAGACTATCCCTTTTGAATCCACAAGCATGATGTTCTTCATTCCATAACCATAGAGAATTTTCGTAATGGCTATTCCTGCAGAGCCAGCTCCGCAGATCACGATCTTCATGCTTTCCATATTTTTGGGCACTATCTTTAGCGCATTGATAAGACCTGCCAGTGTTACTATTGCTGTGCCATGCTGGTCATCGTGAAATACAGGAATGGAGAGTTTCTTTTTCAGCGCCTCCTCTATCTGGAAACAGCGCGGCGCTGAAATGTCTTCAAGATTAACTCCGCCAAGGCATGGTTCGAGCAATTCCACTGTTCGAATTATTTCAGCGGGATCCTGTGTTGCGAGGCATATTGGAAATGCATCTACGCCGCCAAACTCCTTAAAAAGTACGGCCTTGCCCTCCATGACAGGAAGCCCTGCTTCAGGCCCGATGTTCCCGAGCCCCAGGACCGCGCTGCCATCAGAAACAACCGCAACAATATTCCATCGCGAAGTGTAGCGATATACAAGGCTCTTGTCCTTTGCAATTTCGCGGCATGGCTCGGCAACTCCCGGCGTGTAGAGTATTGACAGATCTTCCCTGTTCTTTATTTTCTTCTTTGAAACAATTGCAATCTTTCCTTTGAGCCTGGCATGGACCTTTTTGGCCGCCTCTCCGTAATCTGGCATAGTCCCTTCCTGTGGATGAAATAAATTGGCTTTGCGGATTAATTATTATTACCGATGCCTTGTCTTCAATGTAGCGCAAAAAACTCGCTCCCGCAAGTACTGGTGATTCAACAGGACAATACTATGAACTTGCCTGAAGCATGGTGTTTCGTATATACTCGCGCTCGAGGATTTTTTATGGCAGGTGGAGGAGTTGATTATGAAATCACACCGGGTTAACGCAAAAAGGTCGCAGCTTTTATTGCCTGCAATTTTGGTTGCAGCAATTTTGACTTCGCTTTTTGTGGCTGGATGCACAGGCGATACGGACAAATCAGTAAATGAGGGACTTCCAGACGGATTGTACGCAAAAATTGAAACAACACGCGGGGAAATACTCGCTCTGCTCGATTTTGAAAAAGCTCCGATGACAGTGGCAAACTTCGTTGGCCTTTCTGAGGGATCAATCCCTTTTAAAAACAAGGACTCCAAATTTTTCTATGATGGACTTTCCTTTCATCGTGTTATTAAGGACAGGATGATACTTTCAGGCTGCCCGGCAGGAAACGGAACTGGCGGTCCGGGTTACGTACTGCCTGATGAAATAAACCCGAGCCTCACGCACTCAAGCCCGGGCATACTTTCCATGGCAAGCGCCGGTCCCAATACCAATGGCAGCCAATTCCTCGTTACCCTTGTGGCCCTTCCAGAGCTTGATGGAAAAAATACCGTCTTTGGCCATGTAATAAGCGGTATGGATGTCCTGGCAAGCATAGCCGAGGGCGATATCCTGAAAAAAATCACCATAATCAGGCGTGGACCAAAGGCACAGAACTACATTATCAATCCTGATATGCTCAATAATCTCGTCAGGGCGACTGTACAGAAATCACGTGGCCAACAGTCAACGGATATTGTGCTTGACATAGCCAAGCGATGGCCTGACCTCGCAACAACCCAGAGCGGACTCAGGTATAAAATCCTGCGTGAAGGCCGCGGAACAGAAAAACCGCGCATGGGCACGCCTGTCACCGTGCACTACAAGGGAATGCTTATGGACAATACTGTATTCGACAGTTCATATGACCGCGGTGAGCCAGCTACATTTTCAGTGGGACAGCTAATCAAGGGCTGGAATGAAGCGCTTATGGACATGCGGCGCAACGAAAAAAGACTGCTCGTTATTCCGCCAGAACTAGGTTATGGATCTGCGGGTGCAGGGAAAGAAATCCCGCCAAACGCATGGCTTGTATTTGAAGTGGAGCTTGTCAGCTTCTAGGCCTTGACGTCACACATCCAGTTGAATTTATCCGGCCTGGCGCCATACTGGATCCCCTTTAGGGTTACCAGAAGTTCATGGCTGACATCGCCCAGCTTGCCGTTGTTGTATACCGATGTCCTGCCCATGTGTGTGACAGAGCCAATAAAAGAAATTCCAGCAGCGGTTCCAGTGACAAATACTTCTTTTGCGTCGTCCAGCACTTCCTCGATGGAAATCCTGCGTTCCTCGGTTTTAATTTTCATATCACGGGCAATCTCGATTATTGATTTTCTTGTGATTCCAGGAAGGATTGTGTCTCCAAGTTCAGGCGTGACCAGGGTCTCGTTTTTCAAAAGAAAGAAAATATTGCATGAGGACCCTTCCTCTATGTATTTCTTTTCAACCGAGTCCAGGAAAATTGCTTCCATATAGCCCTGTGCTTCTGCCTTTTTCTTGGCGAGTGTGGCTATAACATAGTTGGCATTACACTTTATCCACCCTGTTCCATTATGTGTGGCTCTGATCATGTCAGTTGTGACCGCAGATGGCTTTTCTGCACTGAAGTAGGTTCCCACCTGTGTTGTCACAATGACAACCCATGGATGCTTTGAAATACCGAGTCCGATAGCGCCCTCTGAATAGGAAAACGGACGTATATAGATGGAATGTCCGTAGACAAAATCATCCTTCTCCCACTCTGGATCATATACAGGCGCAAAACCGAGTCTCCTGTTTCCGGCAATTACCTTTTTAACGGCAGAAACAAACATATCAGGCGGTAATGCGGGCATCATGAGCCCCTTCATGGATGTCTCCATTCGTTTGGCGTTTTCATCCGGCCGGAATATTTTCAGACTACCGTCCTTCTGGGGAAGCGCTTTCAATCCCTCAAAACAGCCCATGCCGTATTGGGTTGTGTAATTGACAAGGGGGAGATCTGGAAATGAATTTCTTTTTTCCAAAAGCTCCTGGCACTTCTCCTCGGGGAGCAATGCTTCTTCCTCACGGGCAAGATGTGGTTTTTCCTGGAATTCCTCCTGCCATGTTCCATCCTCCGTATGTTTTGCCACATACACACATGGATTGACTTCGAGGGTGAAACCTTTGGGCATGGTATGACTCCTGATTATTGTTTACGGTAAATATCAGCCTGCGGGCAGAGGCATGTGGCGCTTGCCGTTCAGGTCTGGAAGACGGTCTCCATATTCCTGCAGAAACTTCACGAGTTTCTGCCTGTCCACATAAGCGCGGATGGCCCCGGCTTTGACCCAGATCCAGTCAAAAGGTGTACTTGTCTTTCTTGAACTGATATCGGCAAAATACCAGCCGCGGTCACGCTCGTCCTCACTTAACACTGCTGTGCTTTCGCTTTCAGGAATATTCCACTGTTCTTTTGGCCAGTAACCAATATTGGTCAGCGCTGCTTCTGCCTGAAAGTTATAAATAATACTATCTGCAATTACAATATCAAAAACAGGGGGGACTTCCCTGCCCTGCATGAATAGCTGTCCAGTTCCCGAAGGGGAGACTTTGTGTTCAAATTGCGTGCTGTTTGAGCAGCCTGTTAAAACACATGCAAATAAAATACAGACGGCAATGCCACGCATTCACGCGCCTCCTATGGCTTTTTAAAATAAGTCATCAATTTTGTGGTTGGTATGGGGAAAAATCGATCCCCCAAAGCGTACCTGTCAGTATACAAATTCATAACAGAAATAATCAAGCCCCTTTTTTCAATTTTTTTCAATTATGCTGAAACAACACAAAACCACAAAATTTGTCCTTTTATGACCAATCAGCTTCAATCTTCAAATCAGGCCCAAAGTCAGAAAATTTGAAGCATAGCCAGTCGTCTTTGATTAAAAACGCCTGATCTGAAAGGAGCTTGCCGTCAACCTTTATCTGGCGCATGTCGTGTTTTTGTCCGTAACAGGCTATGCGTACAATAATTGTATTGATCCTGGCCCATGCAGGAGACAAACTGCCTTCAGCCCGTCTGACCTGAAGTTCCATGGATTTATCATCGGTTTTTCCTGATATTTTAAAAAGCGAGTATTTGCCATCCTGATATTCCTCTGTTTGGTTGTCATCAAGATAAATTACACCATCCAGGGTTTTTGCCGGATATACATCCAGCACAATTTCCTGGCTGAATGCCTGGGCTGTTGTCATTATGCCAGGGCTCATCGGAAGGACACTTCCCCTCCTTACAAACAAGGGCACTTCATCAAGTGGCACTTTCTCCGTGATTTTCATTCCGCCAGAAAAAATACGATGTGTCCTGTGGCACACCCACTCCACCAAAGCAGGTTTGATTACAAGGCCTGGAATAGAAGCTGGGTTGATGTCATCGTTATTTTTTTCACAAGGAAGATAAATACAGCGTTCAGACTTGCCTTGCCACAGTATTGGCGCAACAAGTACCGAATCTCCAGCCATATACTCTGTATCTGCGAACATGTCTTCGTAGCATTTTGGATCCATGGGGAAATGAAATACAAGCGGACGCATTATTGGCCAGCCATTCTTCCATGCAACAAAAAAGAGCGCATATAGATAAGGAATAAATGCGTAACGCATTCTGATAAATCGAGCGCAGATTTCCTCGATTTCAGGACCAAAACTCCAGATTTCCTGGGGCGGTGATCCATTCTGCGTGTGGTTCCTGTGAAAAGGATAAAGAACACCTGCTGCAAACCACCTCGCGAGAAGCTCCTTTGTGGGAGCATCCCAGAATCCGCCAATGTCCGGACCAGTCATGGGCATACCTGACATGCCAAGGTTTAATATCATAGGAATTGAAAGACGAAGATGTCCCCAATTACTCCGATTGTCTCCTGTCCATGTGGAAGCCCAGCGTTGCATACCAGCATATGCCGCGCGTGAAAAAACGAATTGCCTCATGCCGGCACGGAGTTTACGCAGTCCTTCCGCAGTTGCACGCGCCATCAGCAATGCATATAGATTGTGGATTGTGCAGTGGTCCCTGATCTGTTTTTTTTCACCCACCCTATGCAGTACATTGTTGGCAAGAGTAAGCCTTGCGTTGAAAACCGAGGGCTCGTTCATGTCTATCCAGAATCCGTCGATTCCAAGATCTGTATGAATCTTGAAAAGATGCCCCCACCAGGTTCTTGCATCAGGATCTGAAAAATCAGGAAACGCGGACTCACCAGGCCAGACTTTCCCATGTGTGATATTGTTATCAAGGTCACGACAGAAAAGATTTTTTTCTTTCCCATCCCTGTAAATATCCCAATCATCATCCTTTTTAAGACCTGGATCTATAATGACTACAATCCTGAAATTCTTAATGTGGAGTTAGGCGATAAATTCTTCCAGATCAGGAAAGCTGGAACGATCCCAGGTAAAACAGCGCAAGCCCCGCATGTGCGCTATGTCTATGTGGACAGCATCGCATGGGATTTTACGCAATCTGAAGTTTTTCATTATTCCTATTATACGGTTTGATGATTCTTCAGGCTCCCAGCGGGAATGATGATGCCCCAGCACCCACAGTGGTGGAAGACGATAAGTCCCCATAAGACAACCAAAATTATTTGATACCACAGCAGGATCTTGTCCGCCTGTCCAGTACAGGCATCCAGGTCCGCGTTCTGCGCTTGCATAGAGTCTGGAAACACGGCTGCCTGTATTCGTTTTAAACTTCTGGTAATGCGGGTTATCGAAAAACCAGCCATCAAATCCGCAAGAATTCCCTGACAATACAACAGGCCAGGACTGGTAGGCAGGATCGGACTTTGGATTAAGCAGGGCATCATCCGTATTCCACATCCTCATTTTATGGTGGTTCTTGAAAAATCCCCTCGTCTTCTGCCCAAAGCCCATAAAGGACACTTTCTGCTTTGTCTGCGTGACAATCCTCACCCAGCTTTTTCGGCCTGCACTAAACTCAACATTCGTTATACGCTCTGGACCATTCTCTTTTCCACATGAACTTTTTTGACTCAATAAAAAACAACAGCTTTCTTTATCAAAAATGGCTGAAGATTCTGACTCTGTACTGATTGAAAGGTTCAAATCAGTTTCCGAAACCTCCAGAACAGATATTGGCTGGCTTTCCACACTGAATGTGAAATATTCCCCATCATAAAATGGTATTTTTTTTGTTGTATTGAATTTGACAATTATGCGAAAAACATTTTTCCGAAAAACAGAGACAGACACCAGCGCATTGGCACATTCCAATATCAAGGTTTTCCTGTCAGAGGATAGTTCATATCCCTTGTACCCTGCAAGTCTTTTCCAAAACAAGGGTGCAAACCTGTTGTTAAGTATGGACTTCGTTACAAACGCAGCTATCCCCATCTTGATTATCTCTATCAGGTTGAACTTTAACATGTATGTCCTTATTTCTAGGATAATTAACCTAACTGAAAGAATCAATCCCACTGAAAGAATCAATCTGTTGACATGATTGGGTTCCTATGATACTATAATTTATAGTACTATAATTTATAGTATTTCTATATATAATGCAGAGGGTTTTCAGACTGGGGGAAGCCCTCTGCGGTTTTTTACAGGGAAGCACATGAGAAGGGAGGGGCTCATCGTTGTCTTCTATTGATCTTGTCCTACTCGGTTTCCTCGCAAAAAAACCTTCAAGCGCATATGATCTGGCAAAGCATCTGACCAGATATGATCTTGGAGGGTTTGTCAGATTAAGCACACCAGCAGTCTACAAAAACCTTAAAAACCTTGAACAAAAGGGGTTCCTCTCGTCCGAGGAAATAAGGACGGGGGAAATGCCTGAAAAAACAGTCTATTCAGTAAACCAGACAGGGCGGGAATATTTTTACTCGCTTGCGGAGGAACTGACCCGGGAACGTGTCAGGTATCAGTTTGATTTCAATTCAGTAATACTCAACCTGGACAAATTACCCAAATCCAGGCGTGAACAGTACCTGCAGAAATTAAAAATCCAGATCACAGACAGCAGAAAAGAGATGGAAGAAACACTTGTGGAATGGAAGAACGTTTCCCCCATGGCAGAGGTGCTTCTTCAGCAGGTGACACTTGTAAATGAAGCGCTGTTAAAGTGGATTGCGGGCGTGGAGAAAAAAATGGAATCTCTTGGTTGATCACCTTTTGTCAAAATCCACGGCAATCTCCACATCAATAGCAGCGAAAGAGTTTTCAATAGAAACAACAGAATGCCGCAACAGATAAATAGTACCTGATTTTCTGGCTACACCATCCTGTTTCGCAAGCTCCTGGATCAGATACTTTAAAGCCTGATGGGCTGCACTCTCGACAGGCAGAATTTCCGGATCATGACTTTCCGCCTGTATCAAACAGGTTCCACGGATAACATAGAGCCCCTGTGACGATCTGTCAATTTCCGGGACAAGCGGTCTGTCCCCCTTGATTGCCAGTGGAAGAACAAGATGTGGCGCGGCATTCATGGCCTGACCAGGAGCAGTGAGTACACCATTTACTTTCCCGGATGCACCTGCCTTGATCAACACCAGATTATCCTTTACTTCAACCGAAAACTTCACACCAGGTCCTGCGTATGCGATAACTGAATCACCAGTAAAGTTCCTGATCCAGACAGACAATACATCCCTGTTGATTTTTGCGGCATTTAAAACAACAACGCTGAAATTGGTCATTGCACCCGGAGATTCCGGCATGCCTTTTGTTATTTCTATATCCCGAAATCCAGGAACCAGTTCGGCAAAAAGAACAAAGGGCAATAGAAATAGAATCAAGACATTAATAACAAGTTTCATTTAACAATCCTTCCCTCACTTGAAATCTGCGTACAGCGAAATCTGTACTCCAATGTGTGTTTCATTCAATAGCACAATTTTATGTTCAGCGAGATAAAAGGTGCCCTTCATGGAAACTGCAATACCCTGCTTGTCCAGCTCCTGCACAAAACGCTGCATGGCCTTTTCAGCGGCGAAATCTATCTCACGTACATTCGCGGACAATGACCTGATTTCTTCCACGAGTACCCCGCGGAAAAAATACAGCCCTGTGGAGCTCTTGACAGGAGGAATCTCCAGTTTCTCGGCCTGGACCTGTATGCGGCCCAACATTCCTGTTCCAACCGAGGGTTCCAGCTTGAATAGACGCGGATATGCCATGCTCCTCCCCTGCGCCTTCAACTCGAGACTGATCTTTCCCTGTGTGCGCCGCAGGACAAATTCCGTCCCGCCTGCGACATACATGGCAGCGGAGGGTCCAGTAAAATCCGAAAGCCAGGTCCGCAAGACCTCACGGTTTAATCCCTGTCCGTTCTTCACATAAATATCAATAAGGACTGCATTGTGCCTGGCCCAGGATGAAACGCCTTTCGTGACAGTAACGTTCTGAAAACCTATTGTTGTTGGAATGAACTCGATATCCGGCATTTCAGGCAGAGTCGTTTCACAGGACATCAGACAGCAGCAGGCAGCAAGTAACAATATTGACATACGCATCAGGGTCTTCTCCCCAGGGTGTCCCAATCGTGATTTATTTTAATAGGACAACCTCATATAGTATAACACGGTACCGCACTTTTTTCCCGCATTCAGCACCAAATCCTGCCTTGCTTTAACAATTCATTATCTTCTATAATCATATTCGGGTACAAAAGCATGAAAGAATCCCCCTTTGACACCCATGATATGATTGCAGCGCTCTCAACTCCCCTGGCCGCAAGCGCACTTGCCGTTATCAGAACCTCGGGGGAGGGATGCATCCAGGCACTGGACATGCTTTTTAAAGGCAGCCATAACCTGTCAGATACACCAGCAGGGACCATCCGCCATGGCTGGCTGTCCGATCCGGCAACAGCTGATAAAATTGATGAAGTCGTGGCCACAGTTTACCGCGCACCCGCAAGCTACACAGGCGAGGACGCGGTGGAAATCTCCTGTCATGGAAGCCTCCCTTGTATCACGAAAATACTGTCCGCCCTCCGAAACGCCGGTTTCAGGGATGCGGGGCCCGGCGAGTTTACCATGCGCGCCTTTTTAAACAACAAAATGGACCTGACTCAGGCTGAAGCCGTGAATGAAATCATTACAGCCACATCAGACCGTGGCAGGATCCTCGCCATGCACAGGCTTTCAGGACTCCTTTCCGAAAACATAGAACAGGAAAAGAAAAAGCTCGTGGAAGCTCTGGCGGGCATAGAAGTCATGATCGATTATCCTGATGAGGAATACGAGCACAGCAATGTCGCTGTTTCCAGACTAATGGAAACAAGAGCCAGGCTTGAAAGCCTGGCTGGAACCTACAGAATAGGCAAAACCATTCAGGAGGGCGCGGTCATGGCTATTGCTGGAAGGACTAATTCCGGCAAGTCAACGCTCTTTAATTTTTTATTAAAAGAAGAACGCTCCATAGTCTCGGAATACCACGGGACAACACGGGATTTTATAGAGGCGCACATTACAATAAATGGAATTCCAATAAGGCTCTTCGACACAGCTGGATTCAGATCCAGCGGCCAGGAGGTTTCCAGTCTTCACCCGGTGGAAGCCGAGGGCATCAGAAGGACCAAAAACCTTCTTGATCAGGTACAGGCAGTGCTCTATCTTGTGGATTCATCAGTTGGAATAACCGCGGAGGATCATGTTTTTTTGGAAGCACACTGCAAAGATGCGCGTATCATCAAAATCTGGAACAAGGCTGATATTCAGGCAGATAAATGCCCCGCTTCATTTATTGCAGTAAGTGCTGCAACAGCTGTGGGCCTTCCAGCCCTGGAACAGGCAGTAAGTGAATTGCTGTTGGGAAAAAGCGCGAACTCTGCGGATGAGGTAGTCATCGACTCACAGAGGCAGAAGGAGGCGCTTGACAGGGCTGTACAGGCCACAGACCGCGCATGCAAGGGCATCACAAGCAAGGCATCCTATGACCTGATCGCGTGCGATCTCCATGAAGCTGTGGACAGCCTGGGTGCGCTCACAGGTGAAGTAACAAGCGCTTTGGTACTTGAAGCCATGTTCAAGAACTTCTGTGTGGGGAAATAGCATGGACTTTGACGCAATCGTAATTGGCGGCGGTCACGCTGGAATAGAAGCCGCGCTTGTACTTTCAAGACTCTCCCTTAACACCCTCTTTATCACACAGAGCCTGGACACAATCGGAAGAATGTCCTGCAACCCGGCTGTTGGCGGCCTTGCCAAGGGAAACCTTGTAAGGGAGATAGATGCACTGGGCGGAGAAATGGGCCGCCTCATTGACTCCACCATGATCCAGTTTCGTATGCTGAACCGGAGCAAGGGTCCAGCCGTGCAGGCGCCACGGGCACAGGCAGACACGCAGGCCTACTCGCTATTGGCCAAACATACGCTCGAGCAGGAACGAAATATCCCGCTCTACAACGACACGGATGTGGATCTGCTTACAGACACTGCAGGACATGCTGTCACGGGCGTTATTACCCAAAGAGGCAAGCGCTTCAGCGCACCTGCAGTAATTCTTACCACTGGTACATTCATGGAAGCCTGTATTTTCATAGGCGAATATCACACGTCTTCCGGCAGGTTGGGTGAACCCGCGGCAAACGGACTTGGTACTGCTCTGCGAAAACTGGGCTTTGATGTAGGCAGGCTCAAGACAGGCACGCCAGCGAGAGTGCTGCGCCATTCCGTGGATTTTTCCAAAACCGAGGAACAGAATGGCGATAACCCTGCACTCCCCTTCAGTTTTTCACATGACTCGGTGGACAGGCCCAATGTACCCTGCCATATAACCTACACCAACGAAGAGACCCACAGGGTCATCCGTGAAAACATAGGAAAATCACCGCTTTATTCAGGCAAGATCACGGGGATTGGTCCGCGCTACTGTCCGTCCATTGAAGACAAGGTAATGCGCTTCCCGGACAGGAGCCGCCACCAGGTTTTCATCGAGCCCGAAGGGCTTTCAACCGAGGAGATGTACCTAAACGGCGTCTCATCG
>RPPD01000009.1 GCA_003818675.1 Spirochaetaceae bacterium | reverse complement strand
GGGCAAGGCCGCTTGTGCAAGTTCTACTTTTTTTTCACCTTCAAGGAGGAGCACCGGCCTCGTGTCCTTCAATAATTCCGCAAGCTTAAAAAGTGGGTTCGGGCCTTTTACTCCTGTCGGATCTCTCCATATAGCTTTTTCTTCTTTGCCGGTTGCATCTTTGCGGCATATTTTAAAATGTAGTGTGCCGTCTGCCTTGTAATAGTGATAGACGTGATCCGGTTCGCTTTTGGAATGTTTTTTCCAGTTTGGATTGTCCGGTTTTTCGACGCCCATTTTTTCCGCAAGCTTGAAAAGCGGCAGGTCTTCACCCTTTTTGGTGCATTCAAAACAGTGAAAAATACCATCCGGCATTTTTACACTTGCGTTTGTTTTTCCTGGATCGCCTTTGTGAAGCGGGCACCATACTTGCCACCATTCGCCTTTGTCGCTGCCTATCGTAAGGTACTTTTGTACCCATGATTGATTGTCCATGTATTAACTCTCCCAAAAATCATATTGAATTGATCTTCTATATCTGCAATACAAGTTTCCCTTTTATTGCGGATGCTTTTCCGCATACCACTGGCCCTTTGAAATGGCGAAGTCGATGACGCTCTGTTTCTGTTCGTCGATGATGGTCTGTGGTGTTTCCTTGTGATATACAAAATAATTGTCGAGGCTGGAAAGCGGACCGACATACCGGCCTTTATCCTGCATCACAACAGGTCTGATTTCATCCGCGCACTGTTCGTCCGGGTAGTCTTCATTTTCCTCAAGTATTTCATCGACAATCGCCCAGGCGATGACAGGCGTTTCAATTGTATGAGACTTTACGTATTCTGCCACCTCGTCGGGATGTACCCAAAAACAAATAAAGTCGGTTGCTGGAATGATCTGCTTTATTTTCATGTGCGCCTCACTGCGTCTATGATTTTTGCCCTGATCTCGGGTGTGTTTATGAATTCGTTTACCCGTTCCTCGGAATATCCAAGTTCAAGCTTTTCTTTTATTTCTTCGCACAGCGGACTCCATGTTTCTACAAAGTGCTGATTGATTTTATGATAATTTGACATGACTATGCCCCCTTCCTTGCGGCCCCGGCCTCTTCAGTTACTTTGTGAAACTTGGATTCGATCCATTTCACAATGTCTGTTTTTTTGTAGAGGGAATCACGTCCGATTTTGTAGAAAGGGATCAGTCCCTTGAAAGTCCATTGATGAATTGTAGCAATAGGTTTGTGCAGAAGCTCGGCCAGTTCCCTGGTATTGATGAACTGTTCCCGATCGAAAATGATGTCTTTTTTTTCGTTTTCTCTTTGGATCGTCTTGGTAGGCATAAAAAAACCCCCATAAGTTAGATTTAACTTATCGGGGTTGTCACAGAAAAGTGATCCTGTCCGCGTGGACCTTCTGGGGTGCTTCTCTCCTCATCCTGGCGGGGTTTCCGGCTGTCTCTCCGGTTCGCCGTCGCCTGGTTTTTACAAGCTATAGTTCCACGATGATTAATAATATAGCGCAATGTTAAAAATAGTCAACTATCTTTGCCTAATATTTTTAAAGCCTTTTTCATTCTGGTTTTAAGTTCTTGTTGTGAAGGCTTGTCGTAGTTGGCCGTCATCCGTGCGGTTTTATGCCCCATGAGTAGCCGTATTGAATCAGGATCAATACCCGCGTTTATTAAGCGCGTGTTATAGCCGTGACGGAATGAATGTATGGACCTGTTGCCTTTTATTATTTCCGTGCGCTTCAGTGCTTGCAAGAATGAATGAAAGAGGCCGCGCTGTGTGTAGGGCTTTGTCCCGTCCTCGCCTGGGAACATCAAGCCGTTATCTGCAATAAAAGTGGTGCTTGTCATGTACTCCAGGGCAAGCGGGGAAGGGAACACATAACGCTCAACACCTGTTTTTGTGGTGCCGACTGTCCCGTGCTCATCCTTGACGGCCCGATGGATATAAAGGCTTTCCCCGTCGAAGTCTTCCCAAAATAGCGCCCTGGCCTCGCCCAGCCGAATTCCTGTACTTTCAAGAATCAGGAAGAGGGCGGCGTGTTTCTCATCGTTCCAGATCTCAAGCATTTGT
Source organism: Spirochaetaceae bacterium (assembly GCA_003818675.1). The sequence continues at coordinate 12,019 of RPPD01000009.1, read as the reverse complement.
TTTTTATCGGCGGGGAAGAGTAGGGAGCTTTCATCGTCGGTAAACACACCCCGAGCTTTTTCCTGTACCAGCGTGTCAATTGTAAAACCCTTCATGCTTGTGGCTTTTGATACCTCGATGATCTCCCGGTCTTCTGCTTCCTGTAATATCTGCTTCAGCGTATAAAGTACATGGTTTTTGTGTTGCCCACTTCCCGGAAGGTCAACAATAAAATCCCTGATGTCCGCCTTCGTGATCTCCCCGAGGATACGATCACCGAAAACGGGCAGGATGTGGTTTTCAAGATATTTCCGCTTTATGCCCGCCCACCGCTCCGATATTCTGCGCTTGAAAGCAAGCTGGTTTTTAATCCATCGGCATGAACCCCATATGAAAAAATCTTTGGTAAACTCTCCAAAAGTCTGTTGTGTTTTCGCCCTGCGGTCGGCCGTGAAGTCCTTAGCGTATTTTGTAGCCTCGGCCTTTGTGGTCTTCCCGGTGCTCTTATTTACTCGCTTGTTGCCCTGATAATAATAGAAGTACCAAACCGCTTGACCCTTCCTTTTGAACAGGATATATTCATTTCTCATATAAAAAGTTTATATAAAGTATTGCAAATAGTCAACGATTGTTGTATATTTGTTGCGAGTGAGGGTTTCAGACGGAAACCTGAAAAGCGTAACTTGATACTGGAAAAGAAAATGCGCCTGTCGTATAGTGGTTATTACCTTAGCCTTCCAAGCTAAAGATGTCGGTTCGATTCCGATCAGGCGCTTAATGTTCGCCGAAGGCGAACGTTAGGAGTTTCACTGCGTGAAACTCCACGCCCTGTATATAGGCAAATGCTGACTGCGTAATATTGGATTTTTGGCCTTTATATGCAGCTGGATGAAATGTGATAAAATATGGCTTGCCCAAAAGGCAGAATTATAAAATACAACCCGCCAACAAGGCGGGTTTTTTATAATTCTGCAGTTTAAAAAAATGAGTGCAGATGTATTGTTTTTGGAGTATACTCTAAAAACAAATATGGAAACAGAATTCTTAAAACTACAGAGTGCTGGAAGCGACTACATCATATATGACGCATTCAAATCTCCCTTAAAACGAGATGCAGATGTCACAGTTCTCGCAAAAAAAATATGTAATAGACATTTTGGGGTAGGTGGCAAAGGATTAGTAATACTGCAGCCAGGTGAAAAGCTCAGCCTGAGAATAAGGAATTTTCAGCCAACAGGGCAGGAGGTGCTATCCAATGGAGCCTCGCTCATATGTGCCGCGAGATACGCATATGATACAGGCCTTGTAAATGAGGATTCCTTCTCTGTTGAAACCATGGATGGGCTATTGCTCTGCGAGGTGATGGACTCGTCAAGCATCAGGGCTGAAATTGGGTATCCCAGGACCACGGATGGAGAACGTATTATTACTGAGTCATTAGACAGAAAGTTCACTGAAAGTATTCTCATAGACAACCGTGAATATTCGTTCACCCCCTGTATCATAGATTCATACAGGATGGTAATGTTCGTTGGTGAAAATGAGTTCCCTGCCCAGGGCTTTGTCAGAAAAATTGAACAACAAATGCGTTTCCAGGGACAGGAGAGCATTGACTTCGTAAAGGTGGTTGCCAGAGATGAAATAATTGTGAGGAGCTGGGAACATAAAACCGGCGAAACCTCAGGTTGTGGAGCAGGTGCCGGGGCGGCTGTTGTTGCATCGGTCCTGTCCGGCTTTGTTGAGCGTGAGGTAGTGGTACATCTTAAGACTGGAGATTTGTTTGTGGAATGGGACCAGACCAGCGGCAAGCTGTTTTGTACTGGAATGGCAGAATATGTATTTTCAGGGCGATATTACATAGAGGATTGACCTGTTATTTTTTATCCACTGTTGTCAAATTCCTGTTGTTGTTGTATCTTTGTATCTAAAGGCGGGTACATGTCTGATTTTTTTGACCGTTTGGGGTCAATTTTCAAATCAATTTTTACTGAAGATGAAAAGCAAACAGGAGAGGGTTCTCGAAGGTATTTTAACGATGACATGCAGGATGCCTGGGATGAGCTTGAGGACTATCTTAACGAGGGCAAGGCAGACCAAAAACCCAGAACAAAAAGGGCTGAGACAAGTCAAAAAGCTGATGTAAATCAACTTCGCAGAAGGGCAAGGCAAGAAGCCCTGAAACAGGATTACGCCAACCTAAAGGTCCCCTTCGGGGCTTCCTTTCAAGTGGTCAAGGATTCCTACAAAAAGCTTCTGCGGCAATACCACCCTGATAAACATGCTTCAGACCCTGCAAAGCAAAAGCTTGCCACGGAAATTACACAGAAAATCAACCAGTCATACCAGAAAATTCGGGATTTTGAAGAGAACAGGAATTCTGCCTGAATACAAAACTTTATTGACATACCGGACGCTGTAAGGTATGGTCAAAGAATAAAAAGTGAAGGTTTTTTTCATGGAATTGTGTTAGATTTATAATATAGGGTATCTGTCTGATTCCAAATAATAGATACCAAAAGAAGGCGTATGGAACCGCTCCTAGTTGTTGCTGTAGCTGCTACAGGACTTGTGCTGAATCTCATACTCACTCCCAGCATAATCAGGATCTCGCACCATTTCAGATGGTATGACCGTCCAAACCACAGGAAAATCCACAAGGTTATGATTCCGCGGCTTGGCGGAGTTGGTATTTTTACATCATTCTTTCTTTCAATCATCATTGTCCCGATTGTTTTCAATGCTTTTTTCAATATACAGTCCTACAATTCACTTGACATTCGGTTTTTAAGCATATTCCTTGGTTTTTTTATAATATACCTTCTTGGTCTGATGGATGATTTCGTGAGCCTGAAGGCAATATTTAAGCTGTTGATCCAGATTGTGGCCGCGAGTGTGGTCACCGCTGGAGGATATGTTGTAAACAAAATCACTCTGCCTTACATAGGAACTTTCCCGCTCGGCGTTTTAGCTTACCCCCTGACGATAATCTGGATTGTCGGAATCACAAATGCCTTAAACCTGGTAGATGGGATGGACGGTCTGGGTGGCGGAATAGCCGCCTTTGCCTCTTTCTCAATGGGGATAATCTCTTTAATACAGAATGAAGTCGCCCCTGCAATAATGGCTTTTGCGCTTTTTGGGGCGATTATTGGTTTTCTCAAGTTCAATTTTCCGCCAGCAAAAATATTTATGGGAGATTCAGGGAGCCTTTTCCTTGGATTTGCCCTGGCAGTTCTGCCATTGATGGGAATTTCACGGGCGGGCTCTTTTTCCGCGCTTTTAATTCCCATTACAGTGCTTATGGTTCCAATAATTGACACCCTGGCTGCCATAATCCGAAGGATAAAAAAGAGAACCTCCATTGCAGCGCCTGACAAGGAACACATTCATCACAAGCTTCTGGATCTCGGATTCAGTGAAAAGAAGATTCTGGCTGTAATTTACTCAATCTGCCTGTATCTGTCGGTCATCTCCATTTCCATTACTTCGGAGATCATGCCTGACAAGGCAATAAATGTTTTCATAGTTTTAATTGTATGGATAGGCCTTATTTTGGGATATGGTATTCTCCACCTGATCCAATCAAAAAAGAGGGAACTCAAGGCAAAAAACGATCAGATAGAAAAATCAAAGACTGGCTGAAAAATCACGCAGAAAGAGATCCCTTAACCTTGTCAATTATCTTGGTAATGCGCGGTTGAATCTCGTATTCACACAGATCGCCAATAAGAATGTAGTCTTTTTTCTCAAACGCGCCCACAAGTTCACGAAGAAGCTCATTTAATGAGCGCGAGTATTCATCAAATGGCTTTCCGTCAATGGAAAATCCTTTGGGATTTGTGGAAAACATGTTGCCAGCTTTGTCGAGGAATGCCTGGGCCATTTCTGAAAACTTTGCTATAGCTTCCATGGCCTGGCTGTCCTTTCCAGTCTGCAGCAGTACGGGCACATCACCTAACCGTGCAACTACAGGTTCAAGTTCGTCAATTGAAACAGATGAAAGCACGCCATTGTTGGCTTTAAGGCAAGAGCTCACAGCGCCAAGAATGCCAATTGCGTCTGAAAGTGCGCTCTCAAGGGTTGTCTTTTCCTTTTCTTTAAGAAGACCTATCATCTCTGGAGTGGAACCCTCAAGCAGTCTTGAAAGCTGTTCTGTGATGTTGTCTTTACCCTCAATAGCCAGATCGGGCAGATAGGCTGCGAGCGTCTCTTCGGCATCCGGGAACTGTGGCAGAAGTTCTGATAAAATCTTTTTGTCAAACTTGATGATGGCATTTTTTAATTTGACCAGATAATCCAGAAGTGACGCGAGTTCCTCGCTGCGCTTGAGCGTGACAGGAGATGCGGAAAACTCGAGCATACCGATTGAAGAGACCGGGGTGCCTCCCACTGCAGAAAGGTCTTTGGGAAATATATAGCTGCTGTTCCACTTGATGCGAGTGGTGGTCATTCCTGCTTTATTTAACCATGTTTCCACTGAAGATAGCACATCTGTAAATGTTTTTTCATTTTCCAGCGTGAAATCGATCTTTTCTTCGTTAATTAATATTGTCATGAGTTCTCCTGTTATTTTGGGTTCATGTTACGGAGAGATTCCTGGCTTTTCTGGAGCTGGTCGATCATGCCTTCCATCGCTCCGTATTTTTGCTTAAGCTGTTGTTCATACTGTTCCAGGTGGCGCTGAAAGGACGTGATTTCCCTCTGCTTGCTGGCGATCTGGTTGTCTAATGTGGAGACGCGTGAGGCGAAAACGCCGCCTGTTTGTACGTATGGTTTAAGATAATTATCCACTGACCAAGCCAGGCCTGAATCAATCACAAGGTCATTGTCAGAGTCGCGGCCAAAGAGTTCTTTCATCAGGTCTGCTTTTGAGGCTATTGCCGCGTCAAGTTTATCTTCATTTATCTGCAGGTATCCGCGCAAAAGTGTTTTGTCTATATTGCCCGCACTGGAGCTGTTAGTGGCAATACCCATCTGGACAAGGAGTGCCATTTCGGGTCCGGCAGTGGTTTTGTAGGAGTTCATCATGAAGGTCTGCAGCCGCGACTTTAGCTGCATCAGGGTCGAGTCACCTTTCAGGATCGCAAGCCTTTCGTAGGCCTTCGTACGCTCTTCCTCTGTAAGAAACCGCGCGCTTTCAATGACGTTTTCCTCGGCACGTGTGAGAATATCTATCTCCGTTAAAAGCCTGTTGTAGTTTCCGACGAAAGAGATTATGGATGATTTTATGGCCTCGCGGTCATGCTCTATTGAAAGTTTTATTTTTTCAGGACTTGCGTCATGCAAATTGAGCGTGACCTCGGGTATGAGGTCAGCGATTTCATTAGACTCGCGTACCACTTCTATGCCATTTAGTTCCAGCAGGGCGTCACGCGCTTCGGTTACGGCATTTGTGGGGACAAAGTCCCCGCGTTGAGTCGGGTCGGAGATCCTGATATTCCGTACGGATATAACACGGTGCGTGTTTTTATTTTCTATGACTATACTGTCAACTGTCTCTGTAAATCCAGCCAAAGGAACTGACACTTTTGTATATTCCCCGGTATCCTTGATTGGGGGCAGGGGGATTTTTTTGCCGTTTCCAGTTACTGCAAAGACATTCAAATCATCCACCCTGGCAGGGGGAGGTGTTTCCTGCTGGTCCGGCATTATCACTACTGATTTTTCATTGTAGATCTGTATGTCCTTGTATGTCATGCTGCCAGGAACAGGTACATCGGGTCCTGGCGGAACTTCTTTTTCCGGTATCTGGTCCTCAGATAGAAGTGTAGTCTTGACCTCGTATTCCAGCACCATGGGCGGTGTGATGGGTGTGGCGGGTTTTATGGGGAGTGTCACTTGTGATTTGGGCTGCATGGTCAATTCCCCGTCCTTGACTGCAATGCTGCCCTTGTTCTGTGCGGAAGATGTCTGCGGGACCGAAGTCTGGTCCAGCGGGACATCCCTGTTCCCTGTCTGTTTTCTTACGAACATACCGGAAGTCTCGCCGAACTCTATAGCAGCATCCTTTAGGACAAGTGTATTGCGCGAACCTGTGAGTTTTGCTTCAATTAGAATGACCTGGGTTGTTGATGTGTTGTTTACAACCGAGGCGCTTACGTATTTGCCGGCCTTCCTGTTGATGGCATCGGCAAAATCAGAGATAGTGCCGCCGTTGTAAGAAAAACTGACAGATTTATCGCCAACCTGGAAGGTATATGTTCCTGCCTTGACTTTAAAATCTTTGGGAAGACTGCCTGACATGAATCTGTCTGCTGTGGCAATGCGGTGAACAATTATATCTTTCTGTTCTATAACCGCCTTGCGGGTGGCTATGGCTGTCAGTATCGTTTCATCGCTTGAGACGCCTTTTTTTGCATTAAAGGGAGAGTTGAAGCTGAACAGTTCATTGACGCTTTCCTTGAATTTGGAAACCGTGAGATTGAGATCCTGCCAAATACGTTTGGTCTTGGTATAGGTCTCGACATCGGTCTCCATGCGCTTCAGGGGCACACGTTCTGCGTCCATGATCGCATCGATCATCTTTTTGGTGTCGATTCTGCTCGTAACCCCAGGAATGGTCAAATCGGACATTTCATGTGTTCCCCTCCGCCCGGCATCTATAATGTCCTTGCTCTCGATGGGAGTCCAAAAAGTCCTAAATCATCTCGTCGACGATCAGACCAACGGTCTCCTTGAGCCTTGCAAGCAGCCGCTGCATCTCCGGGGGCGGGATCTCCTTAACTACCTTATCGGACTCAGTGTCAATTACCTTGACCACGACGCGTCCGATCTCCTCGTTGACCGAAAAACTCAATCTCTTGTTGAAGACGCTTGCCGCCCTGGCGAGTGCATCAAGCGCAATGCGGATATCCTCAGTGGAGAGTTCCATTGATTTCTGTATAGCGGCCTGCGTAATATGTTCACGTTGCACAGGTCTTTCAGCATGAGGAGTTTGGTGATTCGGTGTAATCACTTTGGGGACTTCAATACCCATAGGACTACCTCCTTGTTTTAAAAGATGAAGGAGGGAGCGCGATTCCCTCCCCATCATCAACCCTTTGAAAAAGGTGACGTCCAGTGACCTCTTTCATAAAGGAACGTTTTCAGGAACGGTTTGATACAGTAGCTTAACCTAGCAGCTGGAGTACTGCCTGGTTCTTCAGATTGGCCTGGGCAAGCATCGCTGTGCCAGACTGTACAAGAATCTGGTTCTTCACGAAACTTGTCATCTGTTCGGCCATGTCTGTGTCACGGATCAGTGACTCGGCAGCCTGCATGTTTTCAGCAGCAACCGCCACGCCCCTTGCGGCGTGCTCAAAACGGTTCTGGTATGCACCGAGATCGGCTCTCTGCTTGGAAATAACGGTCAGCGCAGAGTCAACTGTGGCGATTGTCTTGTTGGCTTCATCCGGATTCTGAATGGAGATCTGTTCATCTGATCCCTGGGCTCCCTGGAGTCCAAGTGCCTGTGCGGTCATCGTGCCGATAAACGCCTGTTCGCGCTGATCGACATTCGCACCCACCTGGAACCACATTGAACCGGTTACGGTGTTTTCACCCGTGGAGCGGGCGAACCGGCCGGTAAGGAGCTTCATGCCATTGAATTCTGCGTGTTCGGCGATTCTGTTAACTTCGTCGACAAGCTGTGAAACTTCAACCTGGATCTGCATGCGGTCTTCATCGGAATAGATCCCGTTTGCTGACTGCACTGCAAGTTCCCTCATCCTATGGAGGATATCCTGAGTTTCCTGCAGGTATCCCTCGGAGGTCTGAATAAACGAAATTGCATTTTCGATATTCTTTCCCGCCTGGACTAGGCCGCGGACCTGCGAGCGGAGCTTTTCAGAAACTGCGAGTCCTGACGCATCGTCGCCTGCTTTGTTGATCCGCATGCCGGATGAAAGCTTCTCTATGTCCGAAGTGACATCTTTTCCCTTAAATCTGAGAAGCCGATTGGCATACATCGCACTGATGTTGTGGTTTATTATCATAAAACCCTCCTTGTTAATATAGGCAGCCTGAAGCTGCCTTCGGCATCCATTGCCTTGTTTGTGGTCACCTGTACAAAGTGGCGCGGAAAGCCTTTATCGCGCGGTCTTTCCGCTTCCGTTCCCATTTACTCTGTAAAGGCAAAGAGGTATCCCCGCCGCGGGGCGGGGAACCTCTCTTGCCTAGGCACCACCCAAGAAGGGTTTGTTTTTCAAAGATCCGAACGGTTAATACCCGTCAAGTACTCCTAATTAACCAAGAAGCTGGAGGACTGTCTGGGTCCGTGTGTTGGCCTGAGCCAGCATGGCTGTAGCCGACTGCACAAGAATAGCATTCTTTGTGAATTCGACCATTTCACTTGCCATGTTTGCATCGCGGATGCGTGACTCTGAAGCCTGCATGTTTTCAGAACCGACTGCAAGTCCACGTGCTGCATGCTCAAGGCGGTTCTGGTAGGCACCGAGGTCTGCGCGCTGCTTGGAAACCTTTGTAAGAGCCTCGTCAACAACGCCGATTGACTTGTTCGCGCCGTCCGGGGTTTCGAGAGAGAGGATCTCATCAGAGCCCATCTCTTTTACCTTGAGGGCGTAGGCCGACATCGTGCCGATGTATACCTGCATGCGCTGGTCCATGTTGGCGCCGATGTGGAACCACATGGAAGATGTGACGACGTTTTCGCCGGTCTGCTTCGCAAAGCGGCCTGTGAGCATGCTCATGCCGTTAAACTGCGCATGAGACGCAACGCGGTCCACTTCGTCGATGAGCTGGGAAATTTCTACCTGGATCTGCATCCGGTCTTCATCGGAATAGATTCCGTTGGAAGCCTGGACTGCGAGTTCACGGATTCTCTGCAGAACGTCCTGTGATTCCTGTAGATAGCCTTCTGCGACCTGGACGAAAGAAATGCCGTTCTCGGCATTCTTCTCAGCCTGGTTCAAACCCCTGATCTGTGAGCGAAGCTTTTCAGAAACTGCAAGTCCCGAAGCATCGTCACCAGCACGGAAGATCCTCAAACCAGAGGCGAGTTTTTCCTGCGCCTTGTCGGTCATGAGAACATTCTGCTTGAGTCTGTTGTTCGCGAAGATCGCGCTCAGGTTGTGATTGATTATCATAGTTTCCTCCTTGAAACTGTTTCAGGGCATCCTTGCCCCGGGCATCCTTGCCCAAAAGTTTCTGTTCTCCAGGAGAACAGTGTTCCCGTACAATCCATACGGGTCTGCCAGTTGGCAGCAACATTTTTAATTAAATAGTCCTAAATCTCTCAAGTTCGGATACCGAATTAAAAGACAAGGGACAAGACCAAATCCTTCCCCCGCGGTGAAGAAGACTTAGCCTTATTCAATCTTTCGGCACCAGCTACTTTATACTTTAATGTTTTTTATTATTTTTTTTCAAGTATTTCGAGATATTTTTTTGCAATCGGGTCATCTGGAGAAAAGTCCAAAACTGCCTTGAAAATGTGGATTGCCTCGTCGGTTTCGTTCATTTTAAGCCTGACAATGCCAAGATTGCACATCACCTTGGTGTTGCCTGGTTCCACTTTTAAAGCTCGTCCGAGGTAATCAATGCTTTCTTCGAAATCACCAAGTTCCATGCATGATATAGCCAGTTCATTTAGAAGATCCGGGTTTGAATCCTCAAAGTCCAGGGCTTTCAAAAAGGCTTCCTTTGCCTCTGGATACAGGCCAAGCCGCCTGTTTCCCCATCCAAGGAGAAACCAGCCATTCCAGAAATCAGGATTTTTGGCCAGTACAGTGCGAATTTTGTCAATTCCCTCCTGTTCCTTTCCCATCATGATATTGTCATAAGATTCCTTGAAAAGAGTGTCCAATTTCAGCGAATCTTTGAGGGAATCCAGCATTTTTTTGACTGAAGCATGCTTTTTTTCATCCTTTTCATGCTCAAGGAAGGAGGTTAGAAGCTGGGCCGCTTTTTCATAATTCTGCTGTTCCAGAAGAAAATAACCGAAGTTGAGGAGAATTTCTGGCATTTCCTGGTCTAATTCAAAAGCATCACGATATGCTTTATGGGCCATTTCCAGAAATTTATCTGTCTTTTCCTGGTCATTTTTGCTTTCTCTGGCGGATGACTCAAGAACAAGGGCCAGGTTTAAGGCTGTATTGGGGCAATCCGGGAATAATCTCCTGAGACCCTGGAATACTTCAATGGCCACAGGAAAATCTCCGAGTTTCGCCTTTGTAATACCTGCAGTTGTAAATTCATCCTTTATTCCTGGGCGCAGGCTCTTGACGAGTTTGGCGTAATAATCCGAATGCTTGTGATCTGGCTGGTAAATGAGCACACGTATCATGCCCGCTATTATAGCTTCCATGCTCAGGTCTGCTGGTGAAAAAGGCCTGTTTTCCAATTTTTTTTCACATGGGATTGGAATATCAGGATCTATTTCAGGCGATAGGGAAGAAAGCAGGTGTTTGGGGATAATAATAAAATTGATGGATTCCATCTGATCAGGGGAGGAGGGGTTGTGTGAGCCGGGCATAAGTTTATTTCCCTTCATTTGAGGGTGCTGACGAATGTGCTGGGGGCTTGGGTTCCTGTCTGCCCAATTCCTTTATCTTGAAGTGTTTGAAAAACTGGTTTAACGCCATCTTGTATTCAACCGGAATTTTTTCATCATCGTACTGAATGGCAAGGGCTGCGATATCCTTGCGTCCGGAAACTTCCTCATTGCGGACAATTTTCCCGTGAAGAAGGGTAAACTCTGTCTGGCCTTCCAACTGGATCTGGAGCATGGCAGGTTTGTCAATCAGGAATTTAGCCAGGCCAATGAGCAGTATTTTTGCTCCACCAAAAGACAGGTCCCTTATTATGCATTTCCTGGGCACACTATCTACAAGGACTGTGGCATCTTTGGATTTAAGTCCGATACGTTCAGCACTGTCAGGAGTGATTACAACACGTTCCTCATGGCGTTTCTGGCTATTGGCAGTGGCATCCAGCAGATTACCTATTATCTCGATAAAGCTGTCTGGCGGTCTCTGGGTGTAGGTGGCTGCTATGAAATTGATGTCTTTGTCTGATTTTCCATACGGTGTAAACCCCGAAATTTTTGCCGCTATGAAAAAGGTTATAGGATCCAGCTTGCCTTCCCGTTTGAAAGCAAAGCGTATCTGAATGTTGTTGCCTGATTTTTTAACCTGTTCATAAAAGGAATCATTAAGCGTTGCAAGAATCCTTACCTGGCTCATGGAAGTGGAGTATATCAGGCAGGGCCAGTGATTCCCGAGGCTCTTGAAATAGATTTGTGAAGGAATGAGCTTCAATGCCTTGATAATTTCCTTGGTGAATGTGACCTCGGAATTCTGGTAGAGTGAGAAGTATTTCTGTATCTGCTGGCTTGTGGTTATTGACATTGCAGTTTGTTCCCAATAAGTATAAAGAGATGCTTATATAATGTCAATGTTGCCAAATATTGACCTGAAAGACATATATCAGCGCGAGGAGAGGCCTTGAAATGGAACGAAGAACATATTCGGTTATGGCGGTATGCAACCCGCTTCTGGACCATCTAAATCATGTTTCCCGGGAATTCCTTGAAGAAATCAAGGCAGTGCCCGGAACCATGAACCTGGTGGATGAAAAAAAGTTTTTGGAAATTCATGGGAAACTGGATTCTGGCCGTATTATACCTGGTGGATCGAGTGCCAATACTCTCCGCGGTATCGCCTGGCTGGCCAAAAGCAGGCCTGTGCCGTCCCCTGTTTATTTTGGGGCTGTTGGCGAGGATGAAGCAGGTTCTGATTACGTACGCTTGCTTTCCTCCTGCGGAGTGACAGACAGGATAGTCAGGAAAAATGCAAGGACAGGCGCGTCAATTGTAGCCGTGACACCTGATTCACAGCGGACCATGTTCACCTTTTTGGGTGCTTCACTCCAGGTCGGAATCGGGGATGTGGATTTTTCCTTGATCGGAGAGGCATCAGTTTTCTATTGCGCAGGATACATGTGGGATTCACCCTCAGGGAGGGAAATAATAAACAAGGCGGCAGAGCGCGCGCACCAGGAGAAAACGATCTTTGCGTTTGACATTGCCGATCCATTTGTTGTT
>RPPD01000008.1 GCA_003818675.1 Spirochaetaceae bacterium | reverse complement strand
TGCAAAATAAGCATTCTGTTAATGGTTGAAACTTACCAGGAACCCCGTGCCCCCTTTCCTGTCAATGGTGCATGTGCCAGAAAGCTGGTCAACCAGACTCATCACTAAAGAAATGCCGAAACTCTCGCTCTCCTTGATGTTAAAGTCCGCAGGCAAGCCCAGTCCGTTGTCGCGGACTACAAGGGTGTACTCGCTTTTTTTGTTTTTTTCATCTGACCTGGAACTGAGTGAAATGACAAGCTTTGGAGACAGTATCCCTGCAAATGCATGTTTTACGGCATTGTTTACCAGTTCATTGATGATGAGGCCCAATGGGATGGCCATATCAACTGGCAAAGAGGCCTGAGAAATATCAAAGGTCGTCTCGATCTCGCTCCCGATTGGGCCAGCCAGGGAAAGTGATTGTGCAACTATGGACTGAATGTATTCCGCAAGGTCTATGTGCGCGACATCATGGGCGAGGTAAAGCCTGTTATGAATGTTGGCTATGGTGCGAATTCTGCCCGCCGTGGATTCAAAGATGGCGACTATGCTTGGATCTGTGAAATTCCTGGATTGAATTCTAAAGAGGCTCACCATGATCTGGAGATTGTTCTTGACGCGGTGGTGGACTTCCTTCAGAAGTATGTCTTTTTCCGTGTTGGATCTGGTCAGTTTTTTCAAGACCTTTTTAAGCCGGGTTGTATTTTCACAGCATGCGAGAAGTCCTGTAATGGCCCCTGAATTGTCGCGCGTGTAGTTCATGAAAAACTTGACCATGATTTTTTTACCAGGAGCAGTCAGGTTAATACGCTCGAAGCAGATCACCTGGTGGCGGGGCTTCCCGATATAATCCAGAAATCTCTGTTGCTCGGATCTTTGCTTGTGTTGCGGGAAAACGACCTCGTGATACATCCTCCCCTGAAATGATTCCTTGGAAAAACCGTACATCTGGCAGTATGCGGTGTTGACTTCCAGATATCGGCCTTCCCTGTCAAAAAGTGCTATCCCTAATGGATTGAGTTCAAAGAGTTCACGGTAGTCGCTTTTGAGTTTCTCCGCTATCTTGACGTTTGCCATGCCCCATTCCTGGGCTATTTGTTTTTGGCGCTGGAGTATGTAAATGCGGTAGGCCAATCCGAGAGAGAGCAGAACCGTCTCCAGCATGGTTCCGAGGGCCATGCCGTTTTCTGCCAAAACAAGACTTGGCAGAAATCCGAAATTCCTCAAAACAAAAAGCAAAGATCCGGTAAGCAGACTTAACTGGGCAATGAGATAAAACAGCGCGGGGATGTATTTTTTCCGCAACACTATTGCCACAAGAGTGAAATCAAGCGGCAGGATTGCCAGGAACAGAATACTGATGGTGATGGTGCGGATGTTGTACGGTACGACGAAGGCAAAGAGTATATGCAGCGCAGCAATTACAGAGTAAATATTTAAAATAGAAGTAAACCTTGGGTGGAGCAGGCGGGTGAGCAGAAACTGACGCATGAACTGAATGTAGGAAAAAATTGCCAATGCAAGGAAGAACGTCTCCAGGGTTTCCGCTATCTGGGCATTTGTTGGACCAAGGATGTCCAGAATAATTCCCGAGAATATAATCTGAATGCCCAGCATGGAAAAAATAAATAATGCATAGAAAAGGTAGCTTGTGTCCCTGAGAATGAAAAAAAGCAGCATGTTGTAGACGATCATCACGATGATGATTCCGCCGAAAATGCCGAAAAAAAGGTCTTCCTTTTTTTCTGTTATATATGTTTCAGATTTCCACAGGTTGATGTGCAGTATCATGGTGTCATTGTGCAGGTAACGGATATAAATGACGGCCTTATCCGGAAGTTTTGGTATCCTGAAAAGAAGGTAGCCGTATTTCCTTGTGGCATCCTGTTCCTGCTTTAATCGGCCGCCTGTATAATATGTGTAGTTTCCTGATTCATTTGGAAACCATACGTTCACATCCTGGAACGCGTCTGTTTCAAGAAACCAGTAAAGGGACTCATTGAGGTTTTCCACTGTAAACCTGATCCAGACAGCCGCCTGGATATAGCTGAAATTGGCGGCATCACCTGTATTCTTGAGAAATTGAGCCTGCACTGCTTCAGCGCGGACATCGTCTAATGTCATTGCACGGGAGTCATCCACAAAGCAATACATTGACTCCCCGACCACGTATAACCCTGTTTCCTCTGTTATCCGTATTACATCATCTGGATACATACAGAGTATGGTAAAAATCATGAGAAATACGCTAATAAACAGGGTTTTATGAGCGTGCATATATGATATTATAGCAATAATAGGCTGTTTTTATGATTTTTACAAGCTTATTGAGAGTTGTAATTGCTTTACTTTTTTTTCAGAATTATGGTAGATTGTGCATGTCGCCATACCAGTTCCACAATTGGAGACCAGGGGAATTGGTCAGGGCGTGCAACAACCTGGAAAAAGGAGCCTCCGATTGAAGAAAGTCGCTGGACTTGTATTGACGCACAACAGGAAGGATCTGCTTCAAAAGACAATTAACGCGCATCTTGGACAGACCTGGAAGCCCGCCAAGCTCATTGTGGTTAACAATGCGAGCACGGATGGAACAGACGCAGTCCTTGAAGTATATAAAAAACAGCTGCCAGCGGATTTTTTTGAAGTGGTGACGCTTCCGGAGAACATTGGATCCTCAGGCGGTTTTACCGCAGGCTTGAAACATATAATCAACACAACTGACTGTGACTGGATATGGTTGATGGACGATGATGCCATCCCGGAACCGCGAGCGCTTGAAAAAATGCGGCATTATTACGATAATCTTGAACCCAAAAAAAAGAAGCGTGTCGGTATTTTGCAAAATGAGCGTGTACTGGATTATGAAAAATTTCTCGGTATGGACATACCCAAGGAAGATGTGCGTGGAAAACAGATTTCATATGTCACTTTTGAGGGCTACTGCGTGAGCAGGAGGGCTGTGGATAAAATAGGGTATCCAAGGCACGAGTTTTTTCTGTATTCGGATGACATTGAGTACAACTGGCGGGCGATCTCCCACGGCTTCAGGGTCCATCGCGTTCTGGGGAGTTTCATTTATCACAGGGACTGGGCCAAACTGGGAAAGATCAACCGCGGAATAATAAACAAACCCAATGTGCCGCCCTGGAAATTGTATTACCGTTTCAGGAATCCATTTCTCATCATGGAAAACAAACCTGTCATCAGGTTTTTCCTGATGATTATTCTTGCCATAGATTATTTTTTCTGGGCTTTCGTCAATCCTGAAAACGCCTATTACGCAAAAAAGGGACTTATTGACGGCATTAACCTGGTTTCGGGTAAAATTGTGGAGCCGCAGCGGATAGTCCCGCCAAACAAATGAAAATACTGGACATTTCAGAGGCCACGCTTCCTAGCATCAAGCTTGTGCGCTTTGCCAGGTTTGCTGACAATCGCGGCTACTTCACAGAACCCTACAGAAAGAGTGATTTCGCGGGACATCCTGAACTCGGGTCCCTCGGCACGGCAGTATTTGTCCAGATGAACGAGAGCTTTTCGAATCCAGGCGTTATCCGGGGCCTGCACTTCCAATGGAATCCGTTCATGGGCAAGCTCGTACGCACAGTCAAAGGCAGAATGGTTGATATTGTTCTGGATATTCGCAAGGATTCTCCCTGTCTGGGAAAGGCCATGCTATTTGACATGAAGGCTGATACCTCCTGTGAATATGGCGAGTGGATCTGGGTTCCGCCAGGATTTGCCCACGGGAATTTTTTTACCGAGGAAACCCATATAGAATATATGTGCACTGGCGAATACTCACCCGGAAACGAGGCAGGTATTTCGCCAGCATGCAGGAATATAGACTGGTCTCTCGCCGACAAAAAACTTTTTTCTGAAATGATGGCGCTTTTCTCCGGAAAGGGAGTCATGTCTGACAAGGATAAAAACGGTTTGTCCCTGGCGGCGTGGCTTGCGCTGCCAGCCGCGGATCTTTTTACCATGGACAAATGCGGGAGGACATGAGACATGCACGATGGGAAGGGGATCCTTGTCACAGGCGGGAGTGGTCTTCTGGGTGGCGAGTTCAAAAAGCTGTTGCCCGCGGCTGTATTTCCGGATATGGACGAGTTTAATATCACAAATCCCGCACAGATGGAAGATTATCTTTCGCGCGGGAGGTTTACACTGATCCTGCACGCCGCGGCATTCACTTCGCCGCCAAGGGTTGACGCAGACCCGGTGCAGGCTCTTGATGTGAACATCGCAGGAACCGTTAATGTGGTTAAGGCGGCCATCAGGCACAAACTGAAACTCGTTTATATCTGCACAGATTATGTGTTCCGCGGCGATGCGGGAAATTACCGCGAGGATGATCCTGTTTTCCCTGTCAACAAGTATGCATGGTCAAAACTGGGTGGAGAATGCGCAGTCAGGCTTTATGTCAATTCCCTCATCATACGCACCACCTTTGGGCCAGTTCCTTTCCCGTACGAAAAAGCCTTCACAGACCAGTGGACCAGCCGCGAGAGCGTTGTGACCGTGAGCCGCATGATAGTCGCGCTTCTTGACAGGAATGTCACGGGAGTCGTGCATGTTGGCGGAAAGCGAAAGAGCGTTCACGAATATGCTGCGAGTCTGGATTCCTCGCGAACAATAGGAAAGCTTTCAATAAAGGATGTGGCATTTTCCGTTCCTGTCGATACATCTCTTGACTGCACAAGATTCAAGCGCATCATGGAGGGAGAGGAAAAGAAATGAAGAGAGTACTGGTCGCCGGAGGCGCAGGTTATATTGGTTCTGTTCTCGTTCCCAGCCTTATGGAACATGGTTATGAAGTTGAAGTAATTGACCTTGGCTGGTTTGGCAATTACCTGCCGGAAGGCGTGAAGGTGATACAGAAGGAACTTTTTGAATGCACCAGGGAAGACCTTTCCAAATACGGGCAGGTAGTTTTTCTGGCAGGGCTCTCCAATGATCCGATGGCCGAGTATAACCCCTCAAAAAACTTCATTGACAATGGCGCGCTTCCCTCATACCTGGCCTACACTGCAAAGGCCGCCGGAGTGAAGCGGTTTGTCTATGCCAGTTCATGCTCTGTCTATGGTTACACTGTTGACAAGCTTTATGACGAGGATTCACCCGCAGTGAGTTCGTACCCTTACGGGATATCCAAGCTGCAGGGTGAACACGGGGTACTCCAGCTCCAGGATAATAAATTTTCTGTCATCGCAATCAGGCAGGGTACTGTCAGCGGTCACAGCCCGCGCATGCGCTTTGACCTTATCGTCAACACCATGTTCAAGAACGCGCTTACAGACAAAACCATAACAGTCAACAATCCCGCCATCTGGCGGCCAATTCTTGATATACGCGACGCCGCTCAGGTGTTCCTGCGCGCCCTGCAGGCAAACGAATCCATAAGCGGCGTGTTTAACGCGAGTTCAGGAAATTTCACAGTGGGGCAGGTCGGTGATCTTGTAAAAACAGAGGTGGAAAAGAGGACTGGCCATAAAATCAAATTGAACATTCTGGATATTGATGATTTCAGGAACTACAAGGTCACTACACAGAAAGCCGAGACGCTTCTGGGCTTCAGGCCGATGTACTCCATTTCCGACATCATAGATGACCTGTATGATCATCGAAAAGATTACGGTGATTTTGACCGGGATGAATATTACAATATACGAGTGTTCAAAAAAATAGACGAGAAACGGCTGGGGCGGTAACTATCTTCCGGGGGACGGAGCTAAAATGGAAGCACGCCGGCAAATACTCCGTATTAATAAACATATGCGCAAACCCAGAGCACTTAAATCGTTTGCCCGGTATCATGTGATTGCCAGGGCAAATCGGCGCGAGATGATTCTTTTGTCTCCGGAAATGAAGGATATGTTTTTAACAGTAATAAAACGTTCAAAAACCAAATATAAGTTCTGTATCAGCAATTTTTGTGTTATGGGCAACCACTTACACTTTATACTGCAACCAGGCGAGGGTGAAAGTCTCTCCAAAATCATGCAATGGATCCTGAGCGTGTTTGCAATTCACTTCAACAAATGCCATGAGTTTTCAGGACATGTCTGGCATGACCGGTTTTGGAGCCGGATTTTGGATAACATTCGCCAGTTTATCACCGTGTTTGACTATATTGTTCAAAATCCGGTCAAGGCTGGTATTGTGATGAACGTAACCGATTATGATTACTGTGGTATCCGTCACATGAGAGACGCTGTTTTTGACATTATTGACAAGCCTGGACCCCTGATTCAGTTTGCCTTTCCACAATATTCATTTCCTCGCATGTTATAGCAGAACTTATGCCGGCAATACCTCTCGGCGCGGATTCATCCTAAAATATAACTATTGACATATATGTTTTTATGATCCAAATTTTAATCAGAATATCTTCATTTCTCTTAAAAGGTATTACGATGATGGCAATGGCAATAATCGCATATAACTTTTTCGCAAACTTGCTTTTGGAGCTGCTCATGACCCCGGCGGAGATGCTTTATACGCGGAATTCAACCTCCGTCCCTGTTCAGCCCATTTTTATATGGGCGCAAATACAGAATATTCAAATGAGACAGGTGGCTGAGTTTAAAGTTGGAAGTGGAATAAATGAAATATTATTTGCTAAAGATGCTTATAAAGGATGCTCCCCAATTTTTTTATCTATATGCAAAGGTTGTAGATATTGCAGCTAATAAAATAATACATAATGCAAAATATCCCTTTAGCAGCTTTATGCTGGATTACGGATCATTTCCAACATTTACTCAAACTTTTCTTTTCCAATATTTAGGTTATGGTGAAGTTGGACGGTTTGAAATAGAGCGGAATCCAATTGAAATAGGTGGTTATTATCGCTATGAAATTAAAAAAAGTATTGGAAGATTTTGTATTATCAATAATTTTATATTCAATTATCATGGCGATGGAAATTGCTATGCCATAGATCCCAAAGGTAACATGCTCTCTGCTGATGACACAAAACTATTACTGCTAAAATGGCATGAAAATACATGGTATCCAACTCTTGATGACCGGGAATTCCACAGGAAATTGATAGAAAGCGGGAAATATATTATTGTTGACGCCATTTATTATCCTCCAGCCAGAGAACAATTATATGAGTACTTCAAAATGAGGGAAAGCACTTCAAATAAAGAAACTTTAGACATATTGAAAAAGAGTTGTCTGGTGAATGGAATATCAATGAGTGGTGATATTTATTTCCAGAATGAAAATGGTACTGTTGTAATAAATCAAGAAGGTGTTATTAGGGTTAGAATTGATACTCATGGAGTAAATCCATTATTTTATGATCCATTTTATAGCAAGATGGAAAACTGGGAAAAGGTAAGCGCAATGCTCTATGCCGTTCACCCAAATGGTGATTTGTATACCCTGTATGCAGTTCAGGACAAGACAGCGGTGATTCACAAGGCAGAAAAAACATGGGGAAATGACCTGATAGGAATTGCCAGAAACGGTGTGAAGTCAGGCGCTGAAAATGATATGAAAAACAAGTTGAATAATTTGAGTATTGTTGAATTGAGAATAGTGCATAAGGCTCTATTTGCATTACATGGCTTTACATTTTACGATTATGAATTGTCATGCTATTTCAACGGGTATTCATGGTACAAGCCTGATCCTGCTGTCAAGGAAAATCCTGCAATATTGTCCCCCGATCAAAAAAGGCTGTATGAATTGATCGTGGAAATTGAGGCTGCACGTAAAAGAAGCGTTGAACAATATAATTCTTTGGAATAAAGCAAAGACCATTTCCGGAGTAATCGGCTGGGTCTTTGGCGGATATCTGCAGATGAGGTAGATATGGTTAAACTACTGATGAAAAAGATGGCCGCGGATAAAGATGGAAAGAAGACGGGATTTACAGGATAGAAATATAGGATGGCTGTTCCGGATCAATTTTGCCCATCCCTTAGATCATGTTGATCCTGTCTGATTCTTCTCCGGATTCATCGGTGTTTATCTGTGTGTGCGTGTACGTGTCTGGCACGTGCACGCGAGCATCCGCGGTTAAACTGACTTTTCTGATCCTAAACCTTCATTTCCCTTTCCGCCGTGATCCGGTTCCATTTCTAAAAATCAGTTTCTTCCCCAGCGATACGACGGAATATCCCACGGAGAGTGTCTGTTCTGTCAGGGCTTGAAGCATGCGGAAAGGCAGTAGCCTCGCGTGGATGTGCTCGACCTCGCGTGTTTCCTGAATGCGTTTGGCAAAAAACAATGAGATTATGATGCGCAGTATGCCGCTTGTGATAAACAACAGGATAAAGGGCGTGGCGAACAGGTTGTTGTATTCCAATATGAGCCAGCCTGCCATGGTCGCCATCAGGCCTGCAGCCCCGTTTACGATATTGTAATACGCGATTATCGATGTCCGTTCCGCGGGTTTTGTCGAGTCAAAGAGTATGTTGAATGCCGCGATCTCAAATCCGCCCCACGCGAAACCCGCAATACCCTGGGTTATGAATGCTGCCGGATGAAACATGGCCAGCGGCAGGAAAAACGGGAGTATGGCTACCATCATTCCTGAAACGACAAGCACTTTTCTTGTGCCGTAGCGGTCGCAGGCTTTGCCCCAGACCGGCATGGCGAAATACTTGAACGCAAAGAACATTCCGCTGACCCCGGTGAAGATCAGGTAGTTCATGCCGGCCGCATTCCTGTAATAGACGTCGACATATGGCGCCACGAGCATGGATGCAAAGTTCATGAGCGAGAGAAAAATGATCAGAATCCTGATCTGGCTGTTTTTTTTGCCCGTGGCAAGCAGAGCGAGAGGCATGAGTTTGTTGTGCGTATAGCGGTATTTCGGTTCATGCTTTTTATTCAGGAAAAATGCGGAAAAGCCGCGGGCGATGAAAGCCACGCTGAATATGATCAGGAAACCCATGTACTGACTGTTGTGCGTTTCCGCGTTCCGGGCTGTTGGTTCAAACAGGTGGAGCACCCAGCCGGCCGCGAGCAGGGCAAAAAACGAGATGATTCCGGTTACGCCGCTCCGCACGCCGAAATAGTGGCCGCGCGATTTTGCGCTCACAAGGTCTCCCATCCAGCTGTTCCAGGCAGGCACCAGGATCATGCCGAATATGCCTGCCAGACACAGCGAGGCAAGCAGCCAGATCCCGCTTGTCTGGCCAAGAAACGGGGCGGCCAGGATAGGCAGGAACATCATCCCGTGTAGCAGCGCATTTGTCGCGACAAATTTGCGCCTTCCGCCAAAAAGCATGATACCCTGGCGGGCAAAAAGCTGTGAAAGCGAGCCAAGTGCCGATGGAAGGGAGCGCATAAGACCGAGGAGTATTGTCCCCGCGCCCACATACATCCCGTATGTCTGGTAGAAGGGATCACTCGCCCCGAACATTACGGAATAGGTTATTCCGTCATAGAGCGAGTATCTGAGGCTTCTTTTTATTTTACCCTCCGCTTTTTTCGGAGGTTTCTTGTGCAGCATTTTTTAGCAAAGACCAAGCTTGCAAAAAGCAGTATAATTGATAGCAGGTCCTTAAAAAGAATATAACATGCGTGGGGAAAAAAACAATCAGTTTTTATGAGTATGGATGATTTTATAAAAATGAAGGGTTCTGGCAATATTACGTTTGATGCCGATATGGCCGCAGTAAACAAAATCTACCAGGACCTTGAAGGAAAACAGGCGATTTTTATTAAGGAAACGGGCATTCACTGCCCCGCGGGATGTGGGGACTGCTGTACCCGCTTTGAACCGGATATTCTCCCCGTCGAAGCGGAATTTCTGGCCATGCAAATGCTCCAAAAAGAAGGAGTGGACCCAGCAGCAGAAATCGTGCGAATGGAGAACCTGTCAGAACAGTTTTCGCAGGGAGTTTGTCCTATGCAGCAATATAATGTCGCTCTTTCGGTTACTACCGAAAGAGCGGCGATTGCTCCGGCAATCGCGGGGGCCTGCACTGTCTATTCAGGCAGACCATTGGTCTGCAGGATCTTTGGCTTTGCGTCCTATGCAGACAAGACGGGCAATCCAGTATATGTCCCCTGCAAACTGATGACACAGACAGAAGAGAGTCTGCAAGGCACATCAAAAATATTGGCTCCCATTGCAACTGCCTATGGCACCAGGATGGAAAGCTTGCGGCCGCAGGATGCGGTACAGAGGCTTTTTTTGAGAAAGGCGCTTGTACGCGCATTCCAGAAAATCGGAATGATGTTTTCGTTCAAGGAATCATAAAGAAATGATAATGCTCACCGGGCGCGCACTACCTCAACACCGCTGTCATTTTGTATCATGACCGAGTAGGTAGTCAATGGTTTGGCCTCCACATAGGTCACCTGGACCTGTACTGTCTTTATTCCAGGTATTGCCGCCTGGTTGTCCATGACAAGGCGATAGAGGGCCTCTGAAATTCCCTCAGGCCTGGCGAGTTCGTACTGGCGCAATTCTGTGGTCATTTCGCTTCCCTTGCGCACCTCTGCTGATTTTAAACCCACAAACCTGTACCATGTTTTCTGGCCCAGAAAAATCGCGAGGTCGTCAAAGATAATGAGTTTTACTTCCGCGCCAAGATGAGTGCCTGGCATATCCAGTTTTGTAATATTTCCACGGGGATCCTGCAGCTCAAAGGAGAGAAAATCCACGTTCCTGGAAAGAATGCTTAAGCGGGCTATCTCTGTCTCTCCGGTATAGGCCATAATGGACTGGAGAAAGAGGAGCAGGCTTCCGATTGCGACCACGGCCAGTATAAAAAATGGAATGCCCGCGGCTTTTTTAAAGCGGAAGACAAAAAAGAACAGTGCCGTGGCACCTGTGAAAAAGTAAAGGAGCCTGATATCCAGGATTTTTTGCGGGCCTGGCACAAATATTGCCAAAAGCAGAAGCGTGACAGTGCATGAGAATCCAAGCATGGCCCAGAAAATTTTTCTGTCACGCGCCCTTGCGGGATCTTTTGCATTGCTTGTCTGGCGTGTGAGTCTGCTTAATGCCGCGCCGGTGAAAAGGCCTGACAGTAAAATCCATGGAAATGGACTCTGTGAAAGAATATCATAGATCATAAATTTCTCCGTATTTCTTTTGTATGTATGTCAGAAAATATGAGGGATCAAGCGGTTTTCCGGTAACACGCTTAACAAGCTGGTCTGCAGAGTACATGCTTCCATGTCTGTGAATGTTTTCAAGAAGCCATTCGCGCACGGGCTTGAGTTTCCCATTGGCAATATTGTACTCAATTCCGGGCAGGGCTTTTTTCATGGTGTCAAAAAACTGGGCGCTGTACAGGTTCCCCAGGGAATAAGTGGGGAAATACCCAATGGCGCCCATGGACCAATGCACATCCTGCAGCACGCCCTCTCTGTCTGTGGGAGGTTTGATCCCAAGAAGGTTCGCCGACTCCCTGTTCCAGGCCTCTGGCAGATCCTGGACTGCAAGTGAGCCGTCCAGGAGTCTGCGTTCCAGGGTGAATCGCAAAATGATGTGAAGGTTGTAGGTCACCTCGTCAGCTTCAACGCGGATAAGCGAAGGCGAGACCGAGTTGATTGCCCTGTAGAATCTCTCAAGGGGAATGTCCAAAAGAGCCTTGGGGAAGAGCCTGGCGAACTCGGCATAACAGGCCTTCCAGAAGCCGCGGCTTCTGCCTATGAGGTTTTCCCAGAAGCGTGACTGTGATTCATGAATCCCCAAAGACGCGCCATTGGCCAGTATTGTCCCGCGCAGCTCGCGGGCCATTCCCTGTTCATACAGGCCGTGTCCCGCCTCATGGATTGTACCGAAGATCGCGGATGGAAAAAAATGCTCGTTGTATCTGGTGGTGAGCCTGATGTCGTCACCGCCCAGCGTGGTGGTAAACGGGTGTGCTGAAACATCCATCCTGCCGCGGTCAAGATCAAAGTTCATCATGGCAAGGAGCTTGTTGCAGAACTCCCGCTGTTTTTCCACTGGAAAGCTCCGCTTCAGGACCTCATCGTCCTTGGCGGTTTTTTTCCCAAGGATATTTTTATAAAGCGGGACCAGCCGGCTTTTCAGTTTTTCAAAAACCGAGGCGATGTCTTTTGTCTTTGTCCATGGTTCATATTCATCAAGCAGCGCATCATAAATTTCATCCTTGTATCCCTGGCATTCCGCATATTGCCGCAGCAGACCGAGGAGGTTTTCAAGGTGTGGCGCAAACATGGCGAAACTGGAAACCTTGCGGGCCTTTATCCACTCGGCCTGAGCGAGGCTCTGTGACATGGCGAGTTGTGTGACCAGGGTTTTTGGCACTTTGGTCTGCCTGTTATAGCGGCGGAATGCCTCGCGCAGAAATGCCTGCGTGATATCAGCAGCTTCCTCTGCGTTGGCTGCAGCTGCTTCTGTCATGCCGCAGGCTGCAAACAACTCCTTCTGTTCGGTTGATGTGACCCTGTCGTGGATGATTCCCTGCAAAAGTGAAATCTGGAGTGCGCGTTCCCCGATACCGCCCTGGGGGAGATATGTTTCCTGGTCCCAGCGGAGAGTTTCAAGCGCATGCGCGAGCGCTGTGATCTCACGGTCTGATTCCTGGAGTCTTTCAATTGCACTGGCCACACGACCTCCTAATCCCATTATCACCAGTTGGACAACTTTTTCAAGTAGAACGGGATTTTATGTGTAAACGCCGCCCCCGATAAACTCCCGCAGAAGGGATGTTTTGGGGATAACAGCCTCGTCCTGCCACTCTGGAATCTGGTCAAAGAGCAGCTGGACCCTGGCCACGCGCTCATTCGCATCCTCCTTGTCAGGATCGCCTGCGAATTCAGCCGCGAACCGGGTAATGTAGGGACCAAGCCTGGCCTTCATGACAGGCAGCTCAAAAGCGAGTGAGCTGTTGATTATTGTGTGCGCGTTCTGCAGGCGCGAGACAATATAGCGGAGTTCCGAGCGGCGTACATGGTGCCAGTGCAGGACCGTGTGCCTGGGATCGTAGTTTCTGAACTGCATGTCCCGCACCATTCGCCTGAGCATCCGAATATCGCTCCAGCGGATGAAATTGCCGTTTTTGTCCTTGAGTTGTGAAAGGGTCTCTATGTAGAGCTTGTATTTTACAGACTCATCTATGCCTGAAGTCATTTCAGGAAAGAGCCCGTGAAGCGAGTCTATGAGAATGATCCCGTTTTCCGGGAGGGAGAGCTTTTCTGAAATTCCATCACGCCTGCCTTTTTTGAAATTGTAACAGGGGACATCGACCTCTTTTCCCGATAAAAGCATGGCCAGATGCCTGTTGACAAGCGAAAGCTCTATTGCCTGCGGAGTCTCAAAATCATAATCTCCATGGGTGTCCCTGGGATGTTCCTCGAGGTTGAAAAAATAGTTGTCTATGCCCAGGCTCACGGTCCTGCGGCCGAGAGAGGCAAGCCGTTCCTTGATTTTGGCAGTGGTGGTTGTCTTGCCTGATGATGACGGGCCCGCTATTATCAGCACTCTCATTTCATCAAGACGGCTTTCCATATTCCCCAAAGCTTCATCTATCTCGTTCTGGTAAAATGCCTCTGACGCCTCCACCAGCTCCTGGAATTTGCCCAGGGCGACGAGCCGGCTCAACTGCTCCGTGGACACGCAGGAATTGTCCACAGCCCATGAGAGTGTTTCCCAGAGCTTGCGGTATGGCATGTTTTCAGAAGAATAAGTCAGGCTGGCCTTTCCGCGGCGCTTTAATTCATGCTCATAACGATAGAGGATGTAAGCCTTGGCAGTTTTGGCGTGACCGTTTTCTATCAGGCATTTTTCCACAAGGTCCTGGACTTCTTCAACCGTGGGATAGCTTTCAGCATATTCACGCTTTGCAAGGATTGAAAGGACATCCTCCGCTGTTTTCCTGGCAGCCCCCTGGTCCCTGCCGCCAACGGCGATTGCCGCGCGAAAGATCGCGAATACTATTTTTTCAATGTCGAATGGGACAATACTGCCGTCTCTTTTCACAATTTTATCTATCATTTGGGGTTTCAAGGGAATAATAGAGCGGCCATCCAAGTTTGTCAAATAGTTCTGTAAATATTGCATTTTATGAGTCATTTTAGTATATTGCAACTTATGAACGAAGAATTATGGTCTAATCGCCAGAAATCAACCTGGCGGAACAAAATAGGTCTCGCGGAAATGCTTAAAGGCGGCGTCATCATGGACGTCACGTCCGCAGAGCAGGCCAAGATAGCGGAGACTGCGGGTG
>RPPD01000007.1 GCA_003818675.1 Spirochaetaceae bacterium | reverse complement strand
TGGATGCGGGTGACTGTATGTATAGCGCGAGGTTTCCGAATTCCTTGTCCCAGTACAGCTGCATGGACATGCCCCAGAGCATGTTGAGCCAGAATGCCATCATGGCGCCGCCGAAGACTGCAAAACCCTCGAAATCCTTGCTGGCGCCCATGACTCGGTAGATGAGCACGTAGGCTGCAATATTGAGCACCGGGAGGAGCACTCCGAAAAAAAACCACGACTTTTCGCGGAACAGTCCAATGAGCCTGGGATATGCGCGGGCCAGAGTTGTGCGGAAAAAAAGACTCATGCGAGAGGAGGTGCCGGTGGCCTGCATGTTATTCCTTCTCTGCCTCCTCCATGCTTTTCCCTGAAAGTTGGATGAACACATCCTCCAGTGAAGCTGATCGCTTGTTCATTTCTATGATGCCTATTGACCTGTCTGTCATCAGGCCGATGATTTCCTTCATGACCTCTTCCTGCCGGATCACACATTCCAGGTTGGAGTGATTGACCTCGTGCGTAACAGCTAGCGATGACATTCCGGGGATGATGCGGAATGATTCCACAACCTCAGCGGACACGGGTGTTGTTCTGAAATGAATGAAAATATCCTGCTGCAGGCTTTTTTTTAAAGCGTCCGGTGTGTCACAGGCGATGAGCTTTCCATGGTTTATTATTGCAAGCCTGTTGCAGAGTTCATCAGCCTCGGTCATATAATGTGTGGTGAGGAGTACGGTGCGTTCAGGCTTTTCCCGCATCCAGGAGCGCAGGAATTTCCGGATTTCTATTGCCGCCTGCACATCAAGCCCAAGAGTGGGTTCATCCAGAAAAATAATCTCCGGATCAGTGAGAAATCCGCGGATGATGTTCATCTTTTGCCTGAGTCCTGTTGAAAGGTTTGACACGTGCGAAGTGGCTTTGTCCTCCAGTCTCATGACGCTGATCAATTCATCTATGCGTTTCTTTGCCTCTTTGCCGGGTATTCCGTAGAATTGGGAAAACATCCAGAGGTTTTCCCTCACTGTAAGCAGGCCGTAACCGGAATACTCGCCACCAGAGACCATATTGATGAGAGGCCTGATTTTTTTTGCATCCTTTACCACGTCAAAACCTGCCACAAATGCGTTTCCCCTAGTGGGCGCAAGCAGTGTTGTGAGAATCTTGATAAGCGTGGTCTTGCCAGCGCCATTTGGCCCCAGTATGCCAAAGAGCTCGCCCTTGTTGATTGTGAGGTTTATATCCGCAAGAGCGGTGAGGATTTTATTCTGTTGCTTTTTGCCTTCCTTGACCCTGTAATCACGGCCAAGTCCGGAAACATGTATTGCACAATTTGTCATGAATGCCGCCTTTTATAATCCAGGGGATGATTATAGCCGGGATGGTTCGGTGATGGAATGACTTGTTCGACTTTTTTTTGGACTGATGTAATAATCGGAAAATGCAAAAGCGTCAGTCAAAATTAATTGCCCTGTTTGGGATTGTTGTGTCAATTCTTTCCTGCGCCACTGTACAAACCGTTGATCCAAAAATGCTTGTGGGCAACTGGGAAGGACAATTGACGGTCGGGATTGTCCAGTTGCAAATTTAATTTCATTTTACAATAGAAGAGGGGGGGCTGAAATGTTTAATGGACATTCCAGATCAGCGTGCCTTCGGCATACCTGTAATGGAGGCGGTCACAGGTGAAGGAAATAAAATCATTTTGAATGTGAAAGCAGTCGCCGGTGTTTTTGAAGGATACCTGGAGGCTGATGAACGAATCAGTGGAACATGGCGGCAAAACAGCAAAAGCCTTCCTCTTGTACTTAATAAGCTCATACGGCCGCAGCATCCGAAAGGACCGCTGCCATACAGGGCAATAGATTTGACATTTCCGAACAGCTAGGCCGGGATCAGGCTGGCAGGCACTCTGACTTTTCCGGAAACCGATAAAGCAGTGACAGCGGTCATCCTCATTTCGGGCAGCGGGTCCCAGAACCGCAATGCAGAAGTGTGGGGACACAAGCCGTTCCTTGTGCTCTCAGATTATCTGACACGCCGAGGTATTGCCGTCTTGCGCTATGATGACCGGGATGCACAGGTAAAGACATTCTGCTCCAGCAGACAGGAGCAATTTTTAAAGCGATGGGGATCGATTAGCAGACGATCAACCAGGCAATACAGAGCAGTACGCTTATCAGCAGTGAAAACATTGAAGCCTCAAAAATAAAAATACGGGAAATTCTTTTTGCAGCGGGAATGAATCAGGAACAGACAGACGGACAGATCCCGGTCCTGGCAATCAATGGTTCTATGGACCTCCAGGTGCTGCCGGAACAAAACCTGGGAGCGATAGACCAGGCCCTGCGGAAAGCCGGGAACACCCGGTATACGATCAGGGAATTTCCGGGTTTAAATCATTTTTTTCAAACGGCAAAAACAGGATTGATGGATGAGTGTGGCAGTATACAGGAAACAATCTCGCCGGCAGTCCTAGAATTTATCTGTTCATGGATCATTTCCCTGGCCACTCCCTGAGCGCTGGCAGGAACATGTCCTGGGGCATTTTGAAAACATATCCCGAAACACCATCCTCGGTAAAATAACGCATAAGCCGATCGCCGTGACGCAGGATATTTTCCCTGGTTGCGTCAAAGAATGAAAAGCCTGCGCCATAAAAAGGAAGCACCTTGTCAAGATATGTGTCGCTGCAATCAGGCGGTATGATCACTTCAATGGTTTTTGACAGAATTGTCTGTCCGTCAGTATTGAAATGTTCACGGAAAAGGTCATAGTAATTCCTGTGCCCGACCAGGACTGCATTCAGTTCATCAAGAAAATCCAGGGGTATTTCTTTTTTGGAATGAAGATGAATTCCGTGAAACACTTCCGCATGGCCTGCAAGCCACTCGCGATAAAATGAAAGAACTGGCGCAAGTCCTGTATTGTCAATTTCAATCAGCGCGCGTGTTGCAATCCATGGAGAAGCGGCAATCAGGCTGAAATCCGCCAGTGTGCGGATGTGAAAGAAGCGATCCTGCGGCAAATCAAAATAACCGTCCCATTCATCAAAGCTTTTAGTGGCTGAGAGCCTGAGATAAAACTCCTGTATATCGTCAAAGGACAGCGTTGGTGTTTTTGCGACAAAATATGGCGGTTCTGGCTGGAAGATAATATTCTTTTCCGCTGCGGTTTCACGCAGCCGGGTCCCTGGAAGAATCATCAAGTGATAGAAACTCGAATATTCAATAAGCCCCGTTGTTTCAAGCATTTTCTCAAGCCTGGCAAGGTTTTTCGGAGTATCGCCCGGCAGGCCAAGAAGAAAATCAATCACAGGCACAATGTTGCGGGAAAGGAGTTTGTCAGTCAGTGCGAGAAGCTTGGTGGGCTGTCCACTTGAATCCAGCCAGTGTTCAACCGGGCGGCCGATCCTGCTGCCTATTTCCGGATTCAGTGTCTGTACCCCAATTTCAATCTCGGAAAAACCGGCTTTTTCTGCCATGTCAAAATCAGACAAAGTGTCATGGAACTCCCGTAGCAGTTCCGGGCGCAGTTCCCCGAATATTTTTAACGGGGGTTTGATATTGTACGAAACGCGAGGGTTTTGAAAATCCGTGATCATGGTCATCGTATTCACAAACTCCTCGCGTGAACTGTTTAGCGTGGGTGCTAAAAGATATAACTCATCCATTTCCCTGTTAAAAAAATGATTCAGGCATTTGTGTAATACAGGCGTACTGATTGTCGCGATGTTTCCCCTGTTTTTTCCATATGAGCAATACGAACAGTGGAAGGCACAACCACGGCTGGTCTCCAGATAGGCAAATCCGTCATCCAGAAAACCGCGCGTGATCCGGGAATATGTCTCGATGTATTCGTTGAAATCAACCGGGCTGCCTGAAATGATTGTTTTGGGCGTCCAGATCGCTGACGCTGCCGCACCGGTTTTTTTACTCTGGCTATCCGCAAGCTTTTTGCAAAGCTCGAGAAAGACTTCCTCGCCTTCACCCTGAATAAAGTAGGTAAAGCCGTTCTCAGCCAGAAGCCATGTATTGTCAGCCTGCACTTCCGGGCCGCCTGCAACCGTGATGATGCCGCGTTCGTGCAGAAGGGATGCAATTGCCGCGCTGCGTTTGGAGTTCCATACATAGCAGGAAAAGCCCACCAGATCAGGCGCAGCCTTCATGATTTCATCCGCAAGCGCACGGTTATGGTTTGAATCCGTGACCTTGCGCGGCAGGCGCAGAATCTCCAGTCCGGAAATATTGCGGACGGAAGCCAGCGCCTCGATGTAGTCTGAAAAGAGCTGGTGGTTTCCTTTCTGTATATCGCCTGAAGGGCCAGGCAACGGCAGGCAGATCAGAAGAACACGCAAGAATTATTCCCTGATTTTGAAACCGGTCTGCTCAGGGAAGGCTTTTTTCTCGTCAGGTGTCATCTGCTTGTAAAAATAGACTATTGATTCTCCTCCCACAAGATAGCTGTCCTCGACATATTTCCAGTCTGATATTTTTTTGATGTCAAACTCGACTTTGTCACCGAATTCCATTTCCTTTATATGGAAGGGATCATTAGCCACAAGACCTGAGTATATGCCCTTGTTTTCCTCAATGTTCATGAGCCAAATGTGTTCAATTTCAACCGGACTTCCCTTGTCGGTCGGGAAGGGATATTTGACTGAAAAATCCGTCTGGTTGGGTTTGGGATTTTCCAATACCTTGATAAAGTCCCCAACTGTGTTGCGGGCAGCATCGATAATGGCATTCATTTCCTTGTCTTCATCAGAGACGCCGACGACCGTGTCATTACCACGGGTTTCACGATATTTGCCGTCATTACAGCAGGCTATAGTTGTTACCATGGCCAGAATTATGATAAATAGTTTTTTCATTCATTCCTCCAAAGACACTATATCATATAAACGGACATTTTGAACTGCAACAGCCGCGTGGTTGACGAAGACCTGCAACAGTTCAATATCCTGGCGATGGAGCATGGGCTGGTCCAGATAGATCACGCCGTAGCATTCATTGCCAACGCAGAGCGGGGCAAGCGTGCAATCCCGGTTTGCCGAAATATCCTGTTTTTGTATCCCTGTCCTGATTTCCTGGACTGCCTGCTGGTCAAGGCAATCACTTGCCCTGCAGGCACCCTGGTATTTTTCTGTGGCTGCCTGTATCATGAAATTGGCATCATCCATTGCCGCAATGAATCCCTGCGGATTCGCCCTGTCTGTTTTTTCCAGGTCATGACCGTCGGAAACAACATCAAGAAATCTGCTGAAAATTCCCACAAGGCCCGTTGCCTGGACAAGTATTTCATGGAAAAGCTCGTCGCTGTGTTTCAGGATGCTCATGCCAGGCGTGATGTCAAGAATGTACTGCAGGCCGAGCCGGCTTTTATAAAGCAGCTGCACAGTGCCAGCTGCCTTGAGGCCAATGTCCACCCACATCAAAAGGCGTTCAGGTCCGTCGGTCTTGTCGTGATATCCCTGGATGTCAAGGCGCTTGAGCATTTCACGGGGCGGAATTTCGCCGGCATATCCTGTCTGCAGGATTACCTGCAGGTAAGGATTGAATTTGCGGAGCCGGGCCACGGTCTCTTCGCCGGTTATGCTGTGAGGCATGAAGTAATCCACAAGCAACAGGTCAAAATGCTCCTTGCGAAGGAGTTCCAGACCCTCTTCACCTGTCGATACAGCCACTGTCTCATGGCCCTCCCTGGACAGGAGGGCCCGCGTTGATTCCAGGTATTCCATCTGATCGTCAATCAGAAGTATTTTTTTCCCTGAGGGAATTCCCGGATTAATTCTTGCCATAGTTACCTCTCCAATAATTCTATCAGTTGGCCCCTGCTGTTGATTCCGGTTTTATTGTAAATATTGCAGATATGCTTATCCACGGTTTTGTAGGAGATAAACAGTTTTTCGGCAATCACATTATACGTAAATCCTTTCATGAACAATTCTATTACTTCCTTTTCCCTTGCTGAAATATCATATTTATTGCAGAAATCAACAGATGGCAAAAGGATCAGTTGAAAGCCCGGATCAATTTCAAAAATAATAGACCGGATACCGACAAGGCGTCCGTTTTCATATACCCCGGACGAACGGACGAGTGCAGTCACAATCTTGCCGTCCATGGAACGCAGCCGGTATTTCGACCAGCCCGGTGTTTCTCCATTTTTCAACCTGTCGATATTAAATTTGACTTTTTCCTTTTCATCATGATCAATTCCTTCATATATGGAAATTCCCCGCGTGACATTGCAGTCTTCCTTTCCAAACAGTTTTTTGGCATCCTGATTCAAATATGTAATCCGGTTTTCCAGATCATATTCAATGATCGAGACTGGAAAATTACTTTCTGCCAGTTTTTCCGGCTTTTTCTCTGGATTCTCCGGCTGTTTCTGATCCCGGTTGTTTTCGCTGGTCTTGATTGCTTCCGGTTCAAGCGCGCCGGCTGTTCTGTCAGTTCCTGACAGGAATTTCCGAATTAAAAAAAATAGAATGACGAAGGACACTATAAGCAGTGGAATAAACACAATATTGTCAATGTTGAATAATTTGCCCGTGATAATGAGGATGATTATGATTACGTGCACTGTACCCGCAACAACATACTTCAGGGCGGGAAAACTCGCGCTACTCTTGTCTTCAGGCATTCACACCGTCCATGACAGTTACAATTATAACGATTTATGCTGTCATAATCACATTTTTTTCCAGCCCTGGAGGATATGCCTTTTGGCATGTTTTGCTTTATAAAAAAGGATCAACCGCAGCTGTCATTCAATGACTGTTTAATAAACGGCTGAACGATATTCAGGCTTATGTATTTTATTCTGGTCTCATGAGGCAGAAAGTCAAAGTCCTTGATAACTTTTCTGCATTTGGATGTGTTGCAAAGACAATCCATTTCCCAATGTCTCTCAAGCATTGAGGTGGAATAGTCAAAGAACAGCTCTTCGCCTGTCTGAATATTCTTTATTGCGACCAGTTCCAGATTGTCATTTATCCCGCAGTTGGGGTCGCAGGAATGGTTGATGAAGCAATATGGTTCGTCTGGATGAAGATAAAGATCTTTTTCAATCTGTATGGGATAGCTTTCAATCTCTCCAAGCCTGATGGTGTCCAAAAAGTTTATTTTTTTGCCGGTGAATGTAAAAATTACATCACCGGGCCGAAAAGGCCGTTTTGAAAAAAGACCTTTGCCAAATTTGCTTGTGTCAACGCTTACCGTTTTTGCCATACCCTGGTATGTATCATAGCATTAATCATTCTTTTGGATCTGTCCCATCAGCCTTTGCCGGCAGATTGATCATTATCCCTGATCAATCTGCCGTCTTCGTCAAAATAATATTCATACTTTGTGCCGTCGATATAAAACCTGTACACGCCGGCTTTATATTCAATATTTGCGACCACATCCCCCGAGGGGGCACCGGCCTCTATGGCCCTTTTCCAGATAATTCCAAACGAGAGGACAGGAGGCAGTGCACTGCAGACAGCCCGGAGTTTCTCAATCTCGGCATAATCCTCAGTTTTCCCCCCAAAAACCTGTGTCATTCCTCCATGCCATTTTTGGGCATCATCACCATTGATCGTATATTCTTCCCAGTGCGGATTCTCGATATATACCGAAGTGTACTCCCAGTAGGGAATCACCTCCCTCGGCGCATCCATCCGCGGCACTCCAAGCGGCAGATCGGGTTTTTTTGGTTCCGGGGTTGCATTTGCCGGCTTTCCCGTGCCGAAAAACCTGTAACGCACATCTGGTTTATATTCTGCCTGCAGATTCAGTGTACCGTCCGGCCGTACGTATTTTGCGTACAGTTCTACAAGAAGCACGTCCTTGCCCGCGTAGGTTGCGACAGCGTCCAGGCAGGCAACCGGATCGAAAGCATCCACCCTTCCCGGAACGGTCGCGGTATTTTCATCGCAACCTGAAAAAAACGCCAGAAAAATAACCTGAAGAACAAGACCAATACGTTTTGATTTCATGGTTTGCTCCCTGCAGCCTTTGACCAAATGGCCGCTTTCCGCTAAACTGCGAAACTCAATCTTTTCGGATTCACAGGAAACTATAGTGGTAAATTTATCCAATATCAAGCTGAGCTACGGGGACAGGACCCTTTTTAAAAACGGCAATATTCTCATCAACAACAACGACAGGATAGGCCTGGTCGGTCCCAATGGCGCAGGCAAGACAACAGTATTTAAAATAATTGCGGGGCTCGAGACTCCTGACGAGGGCGATGTCCTTGTGGATCCGGGACAGGTCATCGGTTTTTTCCGCCAGGATGTCGGGGAGATGTCCGGCTGCAGTGCCCTTGAGGAAGTGCTCTCGGGTGCGGGCCGTGTATCTGAAATCGCACACAAGCTCTCACTCCTCGAGCACCGCATGTCCGATCCTGCGGGAGGCGGCTTGAGCACTGCTGAGATGAACCACTACGGTGAACTCCAGATTGAGTTCCAGCACGCCAACGGCTATGAGCTTGAGAACACCGCCGAGGCGATACTTGACGGACTTGGCATAGGCCAGGACCGAAGGAATGAACCGGTGGAACATTTTTCAGGCGGCTGGAAAATGCGGATAGCCTTGGCCAAGATCCTGCTCATGAAGCCGGACATCCTGTTGATGGACGAACCGACCAATCACCTGGACGTGGAATCCATTGTCTGGCTTGAAGACTGGCTCGCCTCCTACAAGGGCGCCCTGGTCATGACGAGCCACGACAGGGAGTTCATGACAAGAATCTGCACAAAAATTGTGGAGGTGGCTCCTGGTGTAATATCCACCTACAGCGGGGATTATGACTTCTATCTGCGGGAACGGGAGATCAGGCGGGAACAGCTTCTGGCCTCCAAGAAACGCCAGGACGCGATGCTCGCAAAAGAGGAAGAGTTCATCGCGCGCTTTGCCGCCCGCGCATCGCACGCAGCCCAGGTCCAGTCACGGATAAAAACAATAGAAAAAATCGAACGCATCGAAGTGCCGCCGGATCCGAAGGTCATGCACTTTGCCTTTGGGGATATCAAACGGAGCGGTGATCTTGTCGTGGAGATGAAGGACCTGGCCAAGGCCTGGAAAAAAACAGACGGCTCTGATCATCCTGTTTTCAGCGGGATAACCGGAACAGTTGTGCGGAAAAACAGGATTGCCGTTACGGGGATAAACGGTGCAGGTAAATCCACTTTATTGAAAGTCATTACCCAGCAGACTGATCCGACTTCCGGAACCTGTTCACTTGGCTCGAGCGTCAATACCGGATATTTCAGCCAGTATTCTTCGGATGTCCTTAAAGCAGAAAACACGGTTTATGATGAAGTGGCTTCGCGAATACCAAATGCAACAATCAGCTACATCAAAAATCTGCTGGGAGCGTTCCAGTTCTCAGGTGATGATGCGGACAAGAGAATATCTGTTTTATCCGGCGGCGAAAAGAGCCGGGTGATCCTGGCAACGATTCTCGCGCAGCCTGTGAACTTCCTGGTGCTTGACGAGCCGACCAACCACCTGGATATCGCGAGCAGGGAAGTGCTGCTCGAAGCCCTGCACAGTTTTGACGGAACGCTTATGATCGTCAGTCATGACCGCTATTTTCTGAAGCATCTGGTGAGCCGCGTTTTCCAGATTGACCACGGCCAAATGAAAGTCTATGAAGGCGACTACAATTATTACCTGGAAAAAACCGGACCATAACAATTGACGAACAATTCCGCAAACTCTACTATGGGCCAGGGGGATCTCAATGGATAGAATGACCTTCATCCGATCACTTTTTGAAGAACTCCCTTCGCTACGGGAAAGGGGAGTCATTTCCGAAGATACACAGGAAAAAATAGCCGCCCATTATGACGCGGAAATCAGTGAATTTGATAAAGCGCAGGAGGTTTTCCGTCAAAAAGAAAAAGAGAGGCATGAGGCCAGAAAAAAATCAATGGTGCCATTTCTTGTTCTTTTGTTCAGCATTATCTCCGGAGTCCTGATGGGCTCCGGGATTATATATCTCATCGCGTTCAACTGGGATTCATTCTCCGACGCGCTTAAAACCTGCATTGCCTTTTTCATCCTTGTCATACCTCAGGGTGTGGCGGGTTATTTTATTTTCTTCAGCAAGAAGCCAGCCGGTAAAGGACTTATTGAAGGCCTCTCTGCGCTCTGGATCCTATTGTTTGCGGCCGTTATGGTCCTTATCGGTTTCATCTATAAATTGCCGCCGGATAACAGCAGCTTCTTCTTTCTCTGGTCTGTTGCAGCACTCGGCGTCGTCTACCTGTTCAGAAGCTATTCCGCATTGGCGGCATATATTGTCCTTGTCCTGCTGGACGCTTGTTTTATCAGGAGTTCAGGCGGCATAGGCACGATATTTTTAATACAAATCGCGGCGCTTCTGCCACTCTGGTTCCTGGAAAAAAAGAACGGCAATCGCGCAAAGTCGCTTTTTATAAAATACATCATGATAGGTTCATTTATAACGGGCCTTGGCATAGCGACTATGGTTTCCGGCATCTGGATACCGGCATATGCAAATCTATTCGTCTTTCTGGTGATAGCGAGTTACTTTTTCAAGGACGGTTCGGCTGTGTATCGATACATCGGCCTGGCGGGGCTGGGTGTTCTTGCCGCGCTCCTGCTCGTTAATCCGCTCTGGATGGAAACAGGCTGGAACTTTTTCAGATCAGGCGGGGTATTTAACACTCTCGCAGCCATTACAGACTGCCTCCTGACAGCAGGTCTGTTCGTCGGAAATATATTGTTTGCAGTACGGCTCATATTACGAAAACAGATGAACCGCATAGCCGGCATTGCCCTCTTTGCGGGAATTGCGGTCTCGGTTGTTTTCCTCCTTGTGGCAATTTCCATTCTGAATACAGAGACCGCACCCCTCGCGCTTGTATGTGTGGAAGTGTGTATTATAATTTTTTGTGTCTGGTCCGAGTTCGCGTTCCCGCGAAACATACTCCTTGCACCGGTTTCTTTTGCACTTTTTATGCCGGTGTTGATTAAACTGATAACCCTGCTTTTTATCCCTCAATTCCAGCACGGACTGGTAACGCTCGCTTTTCCCGCAGCCATCATGCTGGTATATTGCAGTTCAACGCATGCCTGCAATAATGTCTGGAAAAATCTTTCCCTGGCATTCGCCGGTGTTTTCATTTTTATCATTTCCTTCGGTAATGTCGTCAAGGCATCCTCGCTTGATCCTGGTCTTTTGATTTTTGGGAACTCCGGTTATGCGGTTTTTATCGTCGCATCGCTTTTTGTTGCTGCATTTCTGACCCTTGTCCCTATAATCAGAAAAAAAATCGATATTCACTTTCCGGTCATCCTCCTGCCTGTAATGCTTCCTGTGCTTTTTGTTTCGGTAACAGTATGGGGATTTGATCCGGAAATAGCGGGAAATCTCGTCACCCTTCTAATGGTTTTATGGATGTTCTTTTCACTGTACCGCAATCTGTACAAAAAAGAGAACGGTGTTCAAATTGCCGTCACCTATGCCTCGGCGCTCATAATCTTCATAAGGATGATAGTATACGTGTTTGCCCTTCCGCAGATCTGGTCGTTCATGTTCCTGTCTATCCCGCTCTTTTTTGTATTCCTCTACTTCTCGTCTGCCTGTTTTGAAAAGCAAATAATCTTTAAAGCGTCAGCCGCGTTCAAAACAATTGCAATTGTCTCTTCAGGCCTTATCGCCTTTTTCTTTACGTTCCCGGAGATTATCGGTAATTCAATGATTTCCATGGAGCATGTAACAGCTGGTGAAAATATTCTTCCGGTGATCCTGATTGTAA
Source organism: Spirochaetaceae bacterium (assembly GCA_003818675.1). The sequence continues at coordinate 2,593 of RPPD01000007.1, read as the reverse complement.
CGCTTTTCATCGGCACCTATGGAATGTTTTTTTTCATGGCATACTATCGTGTTTCCCTCAATTACATCGCGTCCCTGCTGCCAGTGGCGCTCATTTTTGTTCTTGGCGATGTATTGTTGGGTTCCAGCGAATTTATCGGGGCGCTGCTGATAATGTTTTGTATGCTGGCTGCATGCATTTCAGGTTTTTATCGCGGCTTTAAAAAACTCTCATTATCAACAATCAATGGATATGTCATCTTTTTTATTGTGGCCATCCTTGTACGGCTGTTCATGACCGATGTGAGCCTGCTTTTCAGGGGTTTCGCCCTTGTCGCAGCGGGCGCCGGCATTCTTGTCCTCAATCTTCTCCTGCCCCGGTTTTTCAAGCGTAAAAAGGAGGAAGAACATGGCTGAATGGAAAAAAAGGACAATCAGGATCATTTTCGCTGTTGTCTGTCTTGTGCAGATCGCCATTCCATTGGTCATTGTTTTTTCCGCAGAAAAACTTGCACGTGATGCGGATGCAAACAACCGGTTTTCCCGGCTCTTATGCTTGCCGCGCGATCCGGTGGATTTTCTGCGGGGACGTTATATCGATCTTCGGTTTGATATAGAACAGGTAAGCCTTGACAAAATACCATCTGGCAAAATCATTGAGGCGTCAAGCACAAAGGATTTCAACGGAACGGAGGTCTATGTTCTGCTCAGGAATGAAGGGGACCTCCATGTCATTGAGGATGTCGTCATGGAAATGCCCCGGAACAACGCTTTCTTCATCAGGGCAAAAGCCAGTCTCCGTGATAACGGCGTCATGTCCCTGAAATATGATTTTAACCGCTACTATATGCAGGAAGATTACGCAATCGAGGCGGATGATTTGCTCAGGGGAAACTGGAAGGACACTTTGAATCTTGTTCTTACGATAGCCGCTGACAATTCCGGAAGAGCTCTGCAGAATAAACTTGAATTAAATGGTGTCCGCATTGAAGATTACATCATGAAGCATTTAGAAGAGAAAAGCGGCAAGTAAGCCCCAGGGCCAGTGCGTTGAAATCGGCCGTTCAGGAATTTATTCTCTAAAGGAGCAACCTGTTGTTTTCGGTCATATTCGGCTTTATAGGGTTTTCAATGCTCAACATCGCGCAGGTACTGCAGAAGATGGGACTCGGTACCAGGCGAAAAAACGAACACCGGGGAACTTGGATATGGCTCGCGGGAATGCTGGGGTCCCTGCTTGCGAGCGCGATCAATTTTCTGGCGGTTATCCTGGGAAGCGCTTCCCTGACAGGGGCCATGGCCGGGACCGGGCTTCTCCGGAGCTCTGGGCGGATTTGTGCCTCTATTCCAGAAAGCGAGTGCTTCGGATGCCGGAAGGCAGCTGGCATTGTTTGCACCACAGCCGGGTTTTCCCGGTGATATCCTCGCCTGGTTTACGAACCCCTTTGCCGTTGCCTGGATTGTACTTTCCGTGGTCTCCACCCTGGTCATGCAATTTGCCTACAAAAAAACACAGGCTATCAGGGCAATCCCGATGTTCACGGGTTTTTTCATCACTGTGCCGGTTGCAGGAGGCGTCCTGTGTCTTGGTGAATTGCTGTCAGTGGCCCAGTGGTGCGGTGTCGTTGGTATATTTGCCGGGCTCGCGCTTCTGGGTTGGAAGCGCCCGGATAAAACCCAAGTTGAATAGATGCGGGAACTGCACTCCCTAATTTTTTAAGACAACCACCCTGAGATCATTGACCATATCGTCTGTGGGTGCGATGTAGGCCAGATTATCCATAAATTTGAATATTTCATAACCCGTGATATCAGGAATAGTTTTATCCGATCTTACGGGCTGCTGACTGTACTGTGTATATGGGTCGCCTTCGCCATTTTCATTGGATGTCCAGCCTGTCAAAACCAGGTCATAAGATGGCTGGAGATTGTCAAGATTGATCACGCCAGTCGAATAACTGAATGCAGGCCGGTCCCAATAAAAATATTCATTCCCGTTGTTTCCGCGATCTATATCAATGCATATTTTAAATCTGCGCACATTTGTTTTCAAATCGCGGTAAATGACGATGTTTCCCTGAACTGATGCGCCTGTAACTCCGTCTATATCCATATTATTCTGGTTTTTATCATAATCATCCCTGTATTTATTCTGCAGCCAATTTGGGATGCCGTCTCCCATCAGTCCAGGCCCGCCTCCAACCACTGCTTTTCCTGCAACATACTGGATATCCAGGATCCGATTGCATACATAGAGATTTTGAATGTTGTTCCCGGCTTCGTCCTCTATCCAGGCAGCATAGACGAGCCCGCTGTTGGACACTGCCTCTGAAAAGGACAACGTGACCGAGAAATCCGCCGGATCCGCAGCTGGTTCTGTGCCTGTGGCCTGACAGCAAATTGACAGCATTCCCATAAAAGCGAGTGATCCGAACAAGAGCATATTTTTCATTTACTTCTCTCCGTGAATATTGATTTTCATCATACTTTAGCATTTATTGTGAGACAATAAAATGGAGAATTTCTCCCTATTTTAAAAAACCGTGTTTTGATACTCCAACGGTGATATTGCCACCAGGCCACAAAGTGTATTGCCTTCATAACCACAGCCTATT
>RPPD01000006.1 GCA_003818675.1 Spirochaetaceae bacterium | reverse complement strand
TGACCATGGAGTTCTGCAACGCGGGTTATGGGCCCATGACGTATTACTCGGCTGCGAAAAAAAGGGTCGTCGAGATCCCGTATAATTCCCTGCCGGCCGGCGTGATCGAAGACGAATCAAAATACGTAAACCGCCAGCTTCAATTGTCGCCGGGCGACATAATCATCAGTTGTACCGACGGTCTCATGGAGAGTTTTGAAATCAAATACGACCACCACGGAAAGGAAAACCTGTTTGGAATCCTTCAGGAGCAATCGGCGGAAAACGCAGCCTCAATAAAACAGGCGATAATCTCCGAGATCGCCGATGTAATCGGAACAAAAAAACCGCACGACGATATTTCACTGGTGATTTCTAAGATACAATGATGCGGCAGTAAAATGTCTTACAGCGCCCGAACTTCCACTTCTTCCTTTTTCAGATAGCGGATACCCTCCACAGCAGCCTGAGCGGCCGATATTGTAGTGGTATACGGGATTTTGCGGCGCACAGCCTCTATGCGGATTTCCTGGTCACCCTTCTGCGAATAGCGTCCAAGGGGCGTGTTTATCAGAAGCGCAATTCTGCCGCTCTTCATATGGTCTATGATGTTTGGTCTTCCTTCATGCACCTTTAAAATCACTTCCGGGAAAATACCGTTTTCAAAGAAGAACTCCGCGGTACCGCGGGTTGCAGCTATTGTAAAACCCAGTTCCTGCAGTTCCTTGACAATTGGCAGGACCGAATCCTTGTCCATGTCATGGACGGATACGAACACGCGGCCGCTCTTGGGCAGAATTGTTCCCGACGAGGCCTGCGCCTTGGCGAATGCTTCACCGAAACTTCCACCGGTACCGATGACCTCTCCTGTGGATTTCATCTCAGGGCCCAGTATGGGATCCAGGTCCCTGAACCGGTCAAAGCTGAAGACCGCTTCCTTTACTGCCCAGCCCGTCTGGCATTTCCCCACTCCAAGCAAACCCTGTTTTTTCAGATCCTCGCCTTCCCATATCCGAACCGCGGTGTCTATGAGGTTGACGCCTGAGGCCTTTGATAGAAATGGAACTGTGCGCGACGCGCGAGGATTAACCTCAAGTATGTAGAGGATATTGTCCTTCACAGCGAATTGTATGTTGAGAAATCCCGATACCTGCAGTTCAATCGCGATCCTGGTCGTGCTTTCGACCATCTCTTCCAGTATTTTGGGATTTGACTTGAAGGGCGGGAACACACAGGCCGAGTCACCCGAGTGAATGCCAGCGGCTTCAATATGCTGCATTATCCCGGCGATATAAACATTTTTCCCGTCTGATATTGCGTCCAGGTCGTATTCAAATGCGTCCTCAAGAAACTTGTCCACGAGTACAGGATTGTCCCCGCTGACCCTTATTCTTTTTTCAAGGTATTCCGCAAGCTCTGGTTCCTCAAAGGCAATGAACATGCTCCGTCCACCCAGGACAAAAGAAGGCCTTAGCAATACCGGGTAGCCTATCTCCTTTGAAAATTTGAGCACTTCCGCACTTGAAATTGCCGTGCGGTTATCAGGCTGTCTCAGGTCAAGTTTTCTCACAAGCTCTGCAAAGAGTTTTCTGTCCTCAGCGGCATTTATGCTTGCCACAGGTGTTCCCACTATTGTGGCTCCCCATTTTTCCAGGGCTTCAGTCATGTTAAGCGCGGTCTGCCCGCCCAGCTGGACAATTACCTTTTTCACCTTTTCTTTTCTGATAACATCTTTTACAGATTCCAGTACCAGTGGTTCGATGTAAAGCCTGTCTGACACATTGTAATCTGTGGAAACGGTTTCAGGGTTTGAGTTTATAATGATCGTCTTTACATTATGATTTCTGTAGGCCATGGAGGTCAGTGTGCAGCATGTGTCAAACTCAAGACCCTGACCGATACGGTTGGGTCCTGATGCAAGGATAAGCACGGCCTTGCTTCCGATTGGGTCACCCTCGTCTATTTCACCGTATGTTGAATAAAAATACGGTGTAGCAGCTACAAACTCGCCGGCACATGTGTCCACAAAGTGGTATGACGGGTAGATTTTGTTTTCCTCGCGGATCTGTTCGATGGCAGGGACAGCTGTGCCATTAACCCTGCTTATCTGTTTGTCAGACATGCCGTATCGTTTTGCTGCATAAACAATTTCAGAGGTCAATTTTGCCTTTGATATTTTATGCTCAAACTCGCAAAACTCGGCAATCTCGTGGAGGAACCACGGATCATAGGCTGTTTTTTGATAGAGTTCAGGGATGGCCGCCTTGCCCTTCTCTCCCAGCACCTGGTAAATGGCGAAAAGCCTTAAAGGGTGAGCCGTGGTGAGTACTTTTTCAAACTTTTCAGGGTTCATGTCCTTGAGCTTCAAATTCTCAAGTCCCTCATATCCAAACTCTGCGGCACGCACGGCCTTGTTCAAAGACTCAACAAAAGTGCGGCCAATCGAGAGGGATTCACCCACGGATTTCATCTGTGTACCGAGCACATCATAGCTCATGGGAAATTTTTCAAGCTCGAAGCGGGGCACCTTGACAACGCAATAATCAAGTGTGGGTTCAAAGCATGAATAGGTTTTACCGGTTATTTCATTCAGAATTTCATCAAGAGTATAACCCACGGCAAGTCTTGCCGAGCAGCGCGCGATCGGGAAGCCTGTTGCCTTTGATGCCAGGGCCGATGAGCGGGAAACCCGTGGATTCATCTCTACTATGACCATGCGTCCCGTGTCAGGTTTCACCGCAAACTGGACGTTGGATCCGCCGCAGTCCACGCCTATCGCGCGCAGGGTATCAAGTGCAGCATTGCGCATTAACTGGTATTCTGTATCTGAGAGAGTCTGTATCGGCGCGACCGTAATTGAGTCACCGGTATGTACACCCATGGGGTCCATGTTTTCTATGGAACAGACTACCATGGCATTGTCCATTCGGTCTCTCATCACTTCAAGCTCGAATTCCTTCCAGCCTATAAGGGACTCTTCAATCAGCGCCTCGCCTACAGGGCTTTCGTCCAGGGCGCGCTTTACAAGCTCGTCTAATTCCTCGGCACTGAATGCGATTGATCCACCTTGACCGCCTAACGTAAAACTTGGGCGAATAACAAGCGGCAGGCCCACTGTCCGGGCCATCTGGTGCGCCCCGGCAAGGTCCTTTGTGACAAGGCTCCGCGGCACTTCAAGGCCTATTCCCTGTGCAACCTCTTTAAATAATCCGCGGTCTTCAGCCTTGCGAATTGCGTCAATGTTTGCACCGATTATTTCCACGCCATAGCGCGCGAGAATGCCCTCGTCATACAGCTTGAGTGTCAGGTTGAGTGCAGTCTGGCCGCCCATGGTTGGCAGGATCACGTCTGGACGCTCGTGCCTGATGATCTGCTCCATGTACTCGGACTTCAGCGGTTCCATGTAGACGCGGTCCGCCAGCTCAGGAGTGGTCATTACCGTGGCAGGATTGGGATTGGCGAGGATTACCTTGTAGCCCTCTTCCTTCAGGACACGGACTGCCTGGGTGCCCGAATAGTCAAACTCGCAGGCCTGCCCGATTACTATGGGGCCTGAGCCGATGATGAGGATTCTTTCTATGTCCTTTCGGGCGGGCACTCTGTATCTCCTATCCTATCAGGCTCAAAAATTCCTTGAATATCCAGACAGAGTCCCTGGGACCCGGCGAAGACTCTGGATGAAACTGCGCTGATATCAGCGGAAGCTTTTTATGAATTATTCCCTCGATTGTGTTGTCATTTACATTGCGAAACAGGACATCCACATCAGCAGGCAGAGTTTTTTCATCCACGCCAAATCCATGATTCTGCGAGGTGATGAGAACCTTTTTTGTCCGTTCGTCCCTTACCGGGTGATTGATGCCATGGTGCCCGAACTTCATCTTGAATGTCTTTGCTCCCAAAGCGAGCGATATGATCTGGTGACCAAGGCAAATTCCGAAGACCGGCTTTTTCCCAATCAATTCCTTTACTGTGGAAATTATTCCGCTTAACACCGCAGGGTCTCCTGGACCGTTTGAAAGAAGTATTCCCTCAGGATGAAGCGAGAGAATGTCCGCTGCCTTGAATGTCTGCGGAACTACGCTCACACGGCAGCCGAGAGCTACAAGCTCGCGAATGATGTTGGCCTTTACTCCGCAGTCCAGGAGACAGATGTGCGGCGAACCCTCCTGGTTTACAACCACTGCCCGGTCTGTACCCACATCAGAAATGAGATCTCGACCCTCCATGGACGGGAATGAATCCAGGTATGCCTTTACTGCCTGCTTTTCCTCTTTAGAGGGTTCCGCAGACATACTATTTGTTTTAATGATAATGCCATTCCTGTTTCCCTTGTCTCGCAGATGGAGGGTAAGCCTTCGTGTATCAACCTCGGTTATTCCTGAAAGCTTGTATTTTTCAAGGAATTCGACAAGGGTCTTTCTTCCCCTGGGAACTGGTCCGCGAAAAAGGCTGCGAAGCACGATACCCTGGGCCTTTGCCATCTTGCGGGACTCTGGTTCAGGTCCTGATTCGGACCATTCGTCCGATGTTCCGTAGTTTCCGATATGGGGATAGGTCATGACAATGATTTGTCCGGTGTAGGAGGGATCTGTAAAAATGGCCTGATAGCCAACCATGCCTGTGTTGAAAATGACTTCACCTGCAGGTAGTCCTTCAATGATATTTGCCTTTAAATCCTCAGGCCCGGGTGGCTCTGCGCCGAACCATGTTCCCGGAAATACCGTACCGTCATCCAAACATAAAAAGCCGCGGTTTTCCATACGCTCCCTGGTTTCACTTTAAAAAAAGAGCCGGCAAGTGCCGGCTTTTAGCCCCTAGGGGAATCGAACCCCTGTTTGAAGAATGAGAATCTCCCGTCCTAGCCGCTAGACGAAGGGGCCTATCCGACTTCCCGGGAAGGACTTGAACCTCCACAAACAGATCCAGAGTCTGTGGTGCTACCATTACACTACCGGGAAAATTGTTATCTGTAATTTAGCAAACACCCCTGTGTTTGTCAACCAAGAACAACTTCTAATGTTTGAAGCTGCGCTCTCCCGTGAATACCATGGCGACATTTGCCTCATTGCATGCCTCGATGCTCTCGAAATCCCTTATGGCGCCGCCTGGCTGGATGATTGCTGTAACGCCTTCCTTGATGGCCACATCAGCAGTGTCCCGGAACGGGAAGAATGCGTCTGAGATCATCACGCTGCCTGCAAGCCCGCCATGCGTGGCTTTTACTTCAGCCTCAATCTGTGCCCTATCGTCTGCGCTGCACTCAGAAAAGCGTTTGCCAAACTTCAGGGCTGAAAGCCGTTCACAGCATTTCTTGTATGCCTTGTCACGTGCAATCTCTGCGACTCCAACACGGTCCTGTTCCCCTGTGCCGATTCCAACTGTCACACCGTCTTTGACATAGAGAACAGAATTGCTTGTCACACCTGACTCCACGATCCAGCCAAAGATCAGGTCATCATATTCCTTGTCCGTGGGCATGCGCTTTATTTTGTAGTCTGTCCCCTTGTGTGAGGCAGTTGCCGGCAAAAGCTTCTCCCTTGTTATTGCCTCGGGCTTGAAGGAAACCTGGGCTATTATCCCGCCGTCCTGTAAAGACTTGAAATCCACAAAGCGATGGTGAGCAAAATCGGAAAGCCTGTCCATATTCTTGATTTTCATTATGCGGAGGTTCTTCTTCCCGGCAAGCCGGCTGAGCACACCTTCTTCATAATCAGGGGCCACAACAACCTCGAAATACTCTTCAAGCAGCTTTTCCGTGGTTGCCATATCAAGCGTACGGTTTAGCGCGACCGCTCCACCGAAAGCCGCAATACGGTCGGCCAGATATGCCTTCTGGAATGAATCAACAAGTGTACTGGAGCGTGCGACTCCGCTCGGATTATTGTGCTTAACGATTGCCGTGCAGGGTGAATCGTGCAGGTATTTCAGGATGCCCAGGGCGCTGTCAACGTCCGTCATGTTGATCTTGCCTGGGTGCTTGCCTGACTGAATGAGCTGGACATCAGAGACAAGGTATTTGCCGGGCTTGATGTACTCGACTTCCCCCAGTGTCAGATTGCCGTTTACCAGCTTGTAGAGCACGGCCTCCTGTGTCGGATTCTCTCCATAGCGCAGGCCCAGGGTTTCCCCTTCTATTGTCCAGGTGACCTTTTCATATACAAGTGTCTGCTTTTTTTTCCCATCGTCAAAAGACAGTTCGAAGCGGGGAGGAAAATGATCCGTGACGATTGTCTTGTACTGCGCCTTGAAATCCTTTGCCATGTCTCTCTCCTGTTTTTTTGGTTTACTGCTGTGCGAATGTGTATGCGGCCACAACTTCCTTGTCCGTGTGCGAACACAGAAAATCGGCGATGGCACTGTCATAGTCAGCCGTGTGCCTGAAGGCCTTTTTAGCCAGGGTAAAGCGCATTGCAAGCCCAAGCGCGCCTTGAGTTTTCTTGAGTTCCGCAAGAATTAAAGGGTAATCAGCCCTGTCAGTGACCGAAGCCACACGCAAATGGTTCTTTGCGCTCGCTCTGATCATGCACGGCCCGCCGATGTCTATGTTGGTTCTGGCTTCTTCTGGAGTGATACCCTGCTTTTTGATGACCTGGTTGAATGGATACAGATTCACCACAACCATGTCTATTGCCACAGCCTTTGTCCGCGCGAGGTCAGCCTGATGCGCTTCATTATATGTCTCTGACAAAAGCCCGAGATAAATCTTGAAATCAAGGGTCTTTACAAGTCCGCCCTGCATCTCAGGCTGTCCCGTGTAATCAGATACGGCCTTAAGGTGCTTCCCCGCCTTTTCACCCAACAGCTCTTTCAGAAAATTGAATGTTCCTCCAGTAGAGTAAAACATTATATCCGGAACCGCTGCCAAAAGACCTGGAACAAAATCAGAAAGTCCTTCCTTGTCAAATACACTTATCAACACGTTTTTAACATTAACAAGATCATCAATTTTCTGGACGATATTAAGAGCCATGTCTTACTCCTGTGAAATGGGATATGCCGGTAAGCGTACACTCAATAGTACTTTTTTTCCCTTTGATGGACAATACCCTGCTTTATTGACACCTGCTCTTTGCCTGTGATACAACAGAATTACAAAAAAGCGTCCATTTTTCCGCTAAAACAAGTATCATACATCATAGTACAAGGGGAAACAGCATGAGCAATCTGGCATCTTTGGCTTCAATAATCAAAAAAGAAAACCTTTTGAAATATTCCACCGGGGAGTTTTCAATTCTCAAGAAGAAACTGAAAAAGAACCTTTTCACGGAACAGAACACATCGATATACAAATATTCTTTATACAGCAAAGGTAAACTTCTTTACGGTATTGCAAAAACAGGCCGTGACAAATATCTCTTTATTGCCTCCAGGGAACAGTTTTCCGTGCTCTACTCCGGGAAGATTGAAAAAGTTGAAGATATTTATATCCAGAAAGTTTCCTTCTCCTTTGAAAATGCCGAGCTTTTAAAAAAGGATTTCCCGTTTACAGCGCCAATTTCTCTCCGTGAAAAGAAAACCACGGTCGGCTGCGGTGACCGGCTCGGTCGCTGTTCAGCCGGACACATCCGTGTGGCAAAGAAATTTGATTTTTATCCGGTGCTTGCACAGCAGTCCATCCGTGAACTGAATTTCACAAAGCGGACATACAAGGATGTCACATCAGATGTTGTGTTCATGGTATTCCAGGAGGGCTACGAAAAGGGGTATGGCGCCGATGGCGATCACCTGAAAACCCTTGCCGACATCAACACCGCGCTTGATGCGGACATGCCCATGATAACCCTTGATCTCTCCGAGGTCATGAATCCGGCTGCAGGCGATTATGCCTCTGATAAAATCAATGCCGAGTTTGGGAAGTTTAGTCCCACCGAACAGGAACGCATAATTACCTCCTTTGCAGACAAATCCTTTGAGCTCGGCGACACTAAAATCACCATTACCATGAACGAGGCCAAGAAGTGCGCACTCATGTATACGACAGCGCTTGATTTTGCCAAAGAAGTGGATACCCATCTCAAAAACAGACGCGGCAGCAAGTATGACCTTGAAATCTCCATTGACGAGACAACCTATCCAACGCTTCCGGAGCATCACCTTTTTATCATCAAGGAGCTGCTCTACCGCGGGGTAACGGTTAACTCACTCGCCCCCCGCTTTATTGGAGAATTTCAAAAGGCCATCGACTACATCGGAAACAAGCAAGAGTTCACCAAGCAATACAAGATTCACTGCGACATCGCCAAGGCACATGGAGATTACAAGGTCAGCGTACACTCTGGTTCTGACAAGTTTTCTGTATATCCTCCAATTGGCAAGTTCACCAGGCTGAAGCTTCATCTGAAAACCGCGGGCACAAGCTGGCTTGAAGCTGTGCGCTGCGTTTCTGTATGCAATCCCGGGCTCTATCGCAAACTTCACAAAAAGGCCTTTGCATATTTTGCCGAGGCCTCCAAGTTTTATCACATTACAGCTGACCTTTCCAAAATCAAGGACATTGACACTATAAAGGACTCTTACCTTCCCAGGTATCTGATCCAGAATGAATCGCGACAGCTGCTCCATATCACATACGGCGGCCTGGTAAATGATGGTGAGATCAGGGAGGATTTCTTCAACACCCTGACAGATCACGAGGAAGAGCTCTACGCAATACTGGAAAAACACTTCACAAAACATGTGTCGCTTCTGGGCATTCCAAAGGCGAAGGGATAATTTCCATGAAACCGTTCATGACTGAAGATTTTCTGCTTGATTCAAAAACCGCGCAAAAACTGTATCATGACTTTGCGGAAAACAAACCCATTATTGACTACCACTGTCATATTCCGCCGGCAGAAATCGCCGATGACCGCAAGTTCACGAATCTCTTCGACATATGGTTACGCGGTGACCACTACAAATGGCGCGCCATGCGCACCGCTGGAGTTGACGAGCGCTTCTGCACTGGCGACGCTTGTGACTGGGAAAAGTTTGCAAAATGGGCAGAGACTGTTCCAAAGACACTTCGGAATCCCCTTTATCACTGGACACACCTTGAACTCAAAAACCCCTTCGGTATCACAGGAAAGCTTCTCTCGCCTTCTACTGCAAAGGAAATCTGGGACGAATGCAACAAGAAGCTCGTAACGCCGGCATTTTCCTGCCGCGGGCTCATATCAAAAGCCAGGGTTGAGGTGATCTGCACAACGGATGATCCAATAGACTCTCTTGAGCATCACAAGAAATTGGCTGCTGACAAATCATTTGCCACAAAGGTTTTCCCTGCATTCAGACCTGACAAGGGCATGGCTGTAGAAAATCCCGCTGATTTTAACTCATGGGTGGATAAACTCATCATAGCGAGCGGAAAAAATATCACTGATTTTTCAAGCTATCTTGCCGCAATCAAACAGCGCCATGACTTTTTTCACGAAAATGGCTGCAGACTCTCTGACCATGGAATTGAAGAGCCGTATGCAGAGGATTACACTGATGATGAAGTCGCAGGTATTTTTAAAAAGATCCGGGCTGGATCAGCACTTACCTCTTTGGAGATCCAAAAGTTCAAATCTGCAATGATGTTCCACTTTGGTGTCATGGATGCAGAAAGCAACTGGACGCAGCAGCTCCACTTTGGCGCCCTGCGAAATGTCAACTCAAGACGCTACAGGGAGCTTGGCCCTGATACAGGCTTTGATACCATTGGTGATTTTACCATGGCAAAGCCCCTTTCAAAGTTCCTTGACAAACTTGACACAATCGGCAAGCTGCCCAAAACCATTATTTATAACCTGAATCCAAGGGACAATGAGCTCATCTCCACTATGCTGGGCTGCTTCCAGAACGCAGGTTTCTCCGGCAAAATCCAGTTCGGCAGCGGCTGGTGGTTTCTGGACCAGAAAGACGGCATGGAAAAGCAGATCAATTCTCTTTCATCGCTTGGATTATTGAGCCAGTTCGTGGGAATGCTCACGGATTCGCGGAGCTTCCTCTCGTATTCACGCCACGAATATTTCCGCCGTCTGCTGTGCAACATACTTGGAAATGATATGGAAAAGGGCCTTGTCCCCGATGACTTGATCATGGTCGGGAAAATGGTTGAAGATATCTGTCACAACAACGCGAGGAAATATTTCGGCTTCGCAATCTGAATCTGTCTTTGAAAGAGGGGTTTCATGGAAATCATCATCGCTAAAAATTACGATGAAATGAGCAAAATATCCGCTGGCATTATTGCGTGTGAGATCAGGAAACGTCATGACCTGGTTTTGGGTCTTGCGACCGGGGACACACCGATCGGTACCTACAATGCGCTCGTTGACATGCACAAGAAGGACGGCCTTGATTTTTCCAAGGTGAAATCCTTCAACCTTGACGAGTACATAGGCCTCGCCCCCCTGCACCCCAACAGCTACAATTTTTTCATGCGTGAAAACCTTTTCAAGCACATCAATATCAATTCTGAAAACGTCTATGTCCCCCAGGGCAACACCGACGATCCGGAGGAATTCTGCCTTTGGTACGAGGAACAGATCAGGAAGGCTGGCGGCATAGACCTTCAGGTATTGGGCATAGGCAGTGACGGACATATAGCATTCAATGAGCCCGGATCTTCATTGGCGAGCCGCACCAGGGTAAAGGCGCTCCTGAAGCAGACCATAGAGGACAATTCCCGTTTTTTCGACAAAATCGATGCTGTCCCGCGCTTTGCAATAACCATGGGTGTCGGCACAATCCTGGAAGCGAAGAAACTCCTGCTAATTGCCAGCGGCAAGAAGAAAGCTGATGTCGTTGCCGAGTTTATCGAAGGCCCGGTTACAAGCCAGATCACGGCAACCGCGCTCCAGCTCCACAGCTACGCGACCGTTGTCCTTGACCTGGATGCGGCCTCAAAGCTCAAACGCACCGAATACTACAACTGGGTACGCGACAACAAGCAGCTGGTGCAGAAAAAGGTGGGGAGATAGGATAGTCATCCGGACTTTAAAACGCATCTCTGTCGGCAGCAAACCTCTTCGCATATTCCGCGTTCAGGCTGATCTGGTCCAGGTATTTTGGAAACATTCCCACCACAATGGCATCGGCGGGTTTGATCGCGGCGAAGGTCCGTTTGAAGGCGGTCTGAACTTCTTCCTGCGATCCGCATGAGCGTCCTGCCCCGAGTATCTTGAATGCCAGACACATCTTTTTTATCTGCTTTATTGTCTTGAACATTCTATCAGGATCATCCTTGCGGAACTCCTCTGCAGAATCAACCGGCACGTCACTCACCAGAACACTTTCCCGCTTGTGACGGTTTATGTTGTAGAGGCAGCACATGTAGAAATCCACGTCCCAGTTTTTTTCCTCGGCATACTTGATTACCTCCGGGATGTGAGTACCCAGACCCACCTGCACACCGGTGTCCCGGATGGATTTCAGATAGTCTTTGACCACGTCTATCTTTCCCGCAAGCCAGAGGTTGTCAGTCTTGGTGCCATGGTGATAAATACCGATCGCTCCTGCAGCCGCAATTACACGAATGTTGCTATGCACATCCGCCATTTCCGATGCGGTCTGCGCGATCCAAAAGAGTTTTCCGCCTTCACGTTTGAAGATTTCCAACCAGTACATGATCCGGTGAAAATCTCCCCGTGCCAGAATAGTGTTTATCCCGGCCTTTTCCAGCCGGTGCATATAATCCAGCACGTTTTGTTCCGTGAAATATTCCCGCATCTCCGCATTCATGGCTTCTGTGAAATGGGAATTGCCGCATAGCGGATTGCCGCCGCTAATAAGTCGTGCAATTGCGATATTTGAGTGGGCAAATAAAACCTTCGGTATTTCCGGCATTTTTTCCCCTTATGTCAGCTCCATTGAAGTATAGCCCCAAACCGATATTTTGAGTATGTTAATTTCACCCATGAAGCCGCATTCAACACAGGCATTTCTCCCCATCTCAGTCGCGGACATGAAAGCCCGGGGCTGGGAAGATTGTGATTTTGTCTGTGTAACAGGCGACGCATACGTGGACCATCCGAGTTTCGGGATTGTGCTTATCGCACGGCTCCTCGAATCCCAGGGTTTCAGAGTGGGCATTATCTCGCAGCCCGAGTGGGAATCCGCAGCTTCATATCGCGTTTTTGGTAAACCTCGACTTGCTTTCCTTGTTACCGCTGGCAGCATAGATTCCATGGTCAACAACTATACTGCCGCCAAAAAACGGCGCAATGACGATGTCTATTCACCCGGCCGTGCAGGCGGAAAGAGGCCTGATCGCGCAGCGATAACCTATTCCATACGTATTCGCGAAGCATTTGGCCGTGTCCCGATTATTCTGGGAGGACTTGAAGCTTCTTTGCGAAGGCTCGCACACTATGACTATTGGCAGGATAAAGTACGAAAATCAGTACTGATTGATTCCGGTGCTGACATGATTGTTTATGGGATGGGCGAACATCAGATTTTAGAAGTCGCAAAAAGACTCATGGATGGCCAGCGAATCGACCAAATCGATGATATACGAGGCACAGTTGTACGGAAAAAGACACATGATAATAATTCTGATGACAAATCTGATGAAATAATTTTGCCATCTTATGAAGAGATTTCTACTAATACAGACACATTCGTAAAAAGCTTTAAAATACAGAATGAAAACACCGATCCGTTTTCCGGCAAACGCCTGATTGAACCCTATCATGACTGTATTATAGTCCAGAATCCTCCGTCCCTCCCGCTCTCCCGCATGGAACTGGATAATGTTTATTCATTGCCTTTTACACGCACCTGGCATTCCTCCTATGACAGGGACAAAGGCGTGCCCTCAGTGGAAGAGGTGCAGTTCAGCATCACATCGAGTCGCGGCTGCTTCGGAAACTGCAGTTTCTGCTCCCTAACATTTCACCAGGGCAGAATAGTTACTTCACGAAGCCATGAATCCATCCTGACCGAGGCTGAAAAAATAGCGGATTTGCCCAACTTCAAGGGTAATATACATGATGTAGGAGGGCCTACCGCCAACTTCAGACTCGCTGCATGTGCCAAACAGGAAACTAAAGGTGCATGTATCAATAAAGAGTGCCTGACGCCCGAGCCCTGCAAAAACCTGCGAATTGACCATTCCGATTATCTGTCTTTGCTGCGCAAACTCCGCAGGATCCAGGGGATAAAAAAAGTCTTTATCCGATCCGGTATCAGGTTTGATTATCTGATGGCTGACACAGACGACACCTTTTTCCGTGAACTCTGCGAACACCATGTATCAGGCCAGCTAAAGGTGGCGCCTGAACATGTCTCAAACAACGTGCTGAAACTGATGAACAAGTCCCCTCACGCGGTCTATGTGGCTTTCAAGAGAAAGTTCGATGATTACAACCGTAAAATAGGAAAGAAGCAGTACATCCTCCCCTACTTCATCTCCTCGCATCCAGGGTCTACCTTGCGGGATGCCATCGCCCTCGCTGAATACTGTCGTGACAACCGGTTCATTCCGGAGCAGGTTCAGGATTTCTATCCCACGCCTGGCACGCTCTCCACGTGCATGTACCACACAGGGATAGATCCGCATACAGGGAAAAAGGTTTATGTGGCGAAGGGCATGCATGAAAAGGCTTTGCAGAGAGCGTTATTGCAGTACAGAAGTCCTCATAACCATGATCTTGTAATGGAGGCGCTGACAAAGGCAGGCAGGCAGGATCTCATAGGTTTCGGCTCCAAGTGCCTGGTGAAGCCACGCGGAGGAATATCTACAAGTGCGTCTTCAAGACCGACATATGGCAATAAAAGGCCTGGAACCAAAAGGCCTTTCCAGAAGAAGCGGAGATAAAAAAACCGGCCTGAAGTAAGCCCTCCAGGCCGGCCGCGATTCTGGGCAAAATAAATATTAGAATCCCGCGTTTTTCAACATAGCTGTAAGCTGTGCGTTTCCCCTGTTATCTCCTTTTGAGTAAATGCAGTTTGACATAGTTTATTGCAGGTCCGGACAAATATCAAGAAATCACGTCCTGAAATCGATTCAATGCGCGTATACTGTTTTTCATCCTCAATTTTCCAATATCCCGTTATAAAGCCTGGAATATTCTTCCGCCTTTTCCTTTACCGCCTGAACCACTTTCTCCGAAGCCCCCCGGGCAAAACGGCTTGACTGCTGCTCATATCCGCCGGCATCAAACACCTCAGGGCCCACCATGTATCCCATGGCACCGTTGGTGCAGGTCATGACAAGCGTGTCCTTAAACGGGGATACCGCTTTTATTGCCAGGCCGATATCAACAGTCAGTTCGCAATCGGAGGCAACCACGAAGACAGAATCAATCAGTGCAAAGGAAAGCCGTGTACTTAATCCGGCGTTTTGGGTGTATTTTCCATCGACAGGAAGATCAATCCTGCTTGAAAGAAGAATATGCCTGCCTGACCGGTTTATATACCGGTTCTTCATCGCCTCCAGAACGCCCAGAAGTTCA
>RPPD01000005.1 GCA_003818675.1 Spirochaetaceae bacterium | reverse complement strand
TTTTCTTGCATGGCTTCCAAGACCTTATAAATACGTCAAGTGAATGGAGAGAACAAGCGCGCATGGGCAGGAGATCACCAAAAAGATCAGCGCGCGATAGACCCAGTCCGAAAGCACCTGGCCCGGGATAAAAAGCGGTGGAATGAAGGCGACAAGCACAGCTGCCATGACAACGGCCGGGGTGTATACCCTGGCAAATTTTGTGATGAAGTGCTCGGTTTTGGCCTTTTTCTCATGCACTTGGTCTACAAAATCCATGATCCTGGTAATGGCGGAGTCTCCCAGTGTCTTTGTCACTTTTAAAACGAGAACCGAGTTTTTCACCAATGAGCCGCTTGATACCTCGTCTCCTGTTTCCTTTTTCACAGGAACTGATTCTCCTGTGAGGGCGCTCTGATCCAGGAATGCCATACCCTCTGTGACTACGCCGTCCAGAGGAACTCGCTCGCCAGGACCAACCTGGATTTCATCGCCTATCCTGATTTCCTCGGGATTTGTGCGCACCAGTGTGTTTCCGTGTTTTTTCATGGCCCATAGAGGCCGCAGCTGCAAAATGGACGAAATCCGCTTCCGGGAGCGATCCACGGCCATATCCTCGAGGAATTGTCCGATTTTATAAAAAACCATTACGGAGACCGCTTCGGGAAACTCGCCTACGACAAAGGCGCCGGCTGTGGCGATCGACATGAGAAAGTTTTCATCAAAAATCTGCCCTCGGCCCATGTTTTTTATTGCCTGCCAGAGCACATCGCCGCCGGCAAGCGCATAAGCGGCAATATAAAGCCAGAAGGCGATTCCAGCAGGCGGCTGGAAAATCATCGTGGACACGAGCACTCCTGTACCTATGGCAAAAAGAGCGAGCCGTATTTTCCGCAAAAGGTCCAGCTTTTTTTCCTCGTCCCTTATGCGAATGCCCCGCACGACACTCTCTGCCTTTTCCTGTGCCTCTTTCTCGATCAAGCGGGCACGGTCTTCATCATCCATATCCACAAACAGCTGCTTTTTCCCGAAATCTATTTTTGCCCTCGTCACACCCGGTATGTTCCTGATTTTTTCTTCTATTGCCAGGGCGCATTCTGCACAGCAGAGCCCGAGCAGCAGGTACATCTTTCTCCCGCCCCCGGCCACCATTTTTTCCTTTACAATTATCTCAGGTTCAATGTCAGTGATTATTTTCCTTGAGTCTGAAAGAATTTCATACGCCCGTTCCTGGTCCGTTATGTCTATGGCGAGTGTCTTGTCCATGAAGTTTATCCTTGCACTGGTGACACCCGGAAGTCCTGATATCCCCTCCTCGATCCTGACCTGGCAGGTGGTGCAGCTAAGCCCCTCCAGTACGAGCTCATGAAGTTTTCCGTTTTCTGTACGGCTCAAATCTTTTCCATTATTCTCTGCCATGCTCAAAACCCTCATCAAATATTCTCTTTATGTGTTCATCATCCAGGGAATAAATGATCTCTTTGCCGGCCCTCTGATGTTTTACTATCCTGCTTGTTTTCAAAACCCGCAGATGGTGTGAAACAGACGACTGGGTCATGCCCAAAACCGAGGCAATATCATTTACGCATAAGCTTGAGCGAAAAAGCACACATATAATCTTGGCACGGGTTGTGTCACCGAATACCTTGAAGAATTCCGCCAGATCATAGAGGACCTCGTCCTTTGGCATGCTTTTCCTGATTTCCGCAATTGGCCGTTTCATGTTTCTGCACCTCATCCTAACATATGTTCATCTGTTCATATGTTAATATTTACAGGTCTTTTTGTCAAGAACTTTCATTTTAAGTCTTCTTGACCCAATGGCATTCGCCACATAGACTCATATGAAGGAGGTACTTTTATGGTATTGGATAAAAATATTAAGAGGATAATTGTCATTTCAGGAATCGCGCTGGTACTGGCCATAATGGTATTATATTCGTCTGTCAGAATCGTAAACGCCGGCAGCGTACAGGTAGTGACCAGTTTCGGGCGAGTGACCGGCCGCATCCTTGAGCCCGGGATGCATCTGATCACACCGTTTGCCGATGACACATTCGAGTACAATACACGCAAGGTGATCTATGAAACCACATCTGCGGACAAACAGCATGTCAGCAGCGCCCAATACAAGGATTTTCCCGTGGACACAAACACCAAGGACGGTCAGCAGGTTATTATATATTATACTGTCCGGTTCAGCGTGGATCCCGCAAAAGTAACATGGGTGGCGCAGAATATAGGCGATGAATTAAAACTCGTCGATACAATTGTCAAGACCGACTCCAGAATTTGGGCCAGGAACATCCCGCGCGAGTTCGAGGCTGAACACCTATATACCGGCAATGTCCAGGAGGTCCAGAACAGGATAGAGGCTATATTGAGGCCAGTCTTCAGTGATAACGGCATCATACTGGATGAAGTCGGCATCCGTGAGATCAAGTTCATGGATGAGTATGTGCAGGAGATTGAGGCCAAGCAGATCGAGTTCGTGAAAATCCAGACTGAAAAAAACCGCGCGGAACAGGCAGTCTACCAGAAGGCCGCGCGCATTACCCAGGCCGAAGGCCAGGCCGCTGAACAGGAACTGCTGCGCCGCTCAATCACCCCCGAGATCATCCAGAAGATGTGGGTTGAAAAGTGGAATGGCCAGCTGCCATCTGTAATGGGTCAAGGCACTTCATTGCTCGATGTTTCGGGCCTGTTGCCAAAGCGATAGACATTTTCATCAGAAACCGGCTTAAGTGCCTCCGCCACTTGATACTGCCAAGGCACGCGGCTATACTTGGCGGGAAATGAACCTGCGGCTTGCACATATCTCTGACACACATCTGGGCTTTCAGGACCTCGACTGCGTAAACTCCGAGGGCGTAAATGTCCGCGAGGCCGACATCTATGCCGCCTGGCGCGAGGCGGTAGACCTGGTCATACAGGAGAAACCGGATGCGGTGGTGCACACCGGCGATTTTTTCCACAGGCCATGCCCCAGTAACCGCGCCCTTATCCAGGGGTTGTCGGGCCTTAAGCGCCTTTCTGAAGCAAAAATTCCCGTTATTATAATTGCAGGCAACCACTCTACGCCCCGCACGGTCTATACCAGTCCAATCCTGCAGTCCTTTCGTTCCCTGGATCTTGTATACCCTGTTTTTCAGGAGACATACGAACAGGTCACAATTGGAGATGCTGTTTTCCACGGAGTACCGCATATCAACGACGAGGAACGCGCCGTGACTGAATTGCGAAGGACCAAGCCCGTTCCCGGGAAATTCAATATATTGATGCTCCACACCTCTGTAGGGGCTGACTATCTCATGGAAGAATACGGTGAACGGGTTCTTCCAAAGGAATTGAGTTGCATACTGGATGATTTTTCCTACACGGCACTCGGCCACTTTCATTCAATGAAACAGGTCAGTAAAAGCGGCCGCGTTTGGTATTCAGGTTCCACGGAACGCATGAATGAAAAAGATGCTGGAAAAGAAAAGGGATTCCTTTTTGTCACACTTGCACACGACAATAAACCGGAAATCAGGTTTATTCCACTTTCCATCAGGCCATGGTTAAGCTTTTCCGCGGATTCCTGTGAAAAAAAGACTGCGGAGAACATCCTTGCTGAAATAGGGGCATTTTCCAAAAGCGAAAAACACGCTGATGCAATTGTAAGCATCCTGCTTTCCGGCCTGAAACCGTCCCAAAGCCTTGGACTCCCCAATAATGAAATAGCCGCAATGTTCCCAAAAGCACTTTCTGTGCGAACCAGGCGTATTTTCCGTGAAGAACAGTTTTCATTTGAACACAGGGATATCAGAAAGGAAAGCCTTTTTGAACTTTTTGGTGAATATGCAAGGGAAAACACGGACTCTCCCATGGAAGCCAAAGAACTTATGAATACAATTAAAAAATATTTCGCAGAGCCTGACCTTTCCGGAAGCACTGATACCGGGGGCAGGCCATGATTCTCCTCTCCCTCGAGCTTGTCAATTTCAGACAATACCGCAACGCCAGGATAGAACTGCGCGAAGGCCTTGTTGGGATCATAGGAAAAAACGGCACGGGAAAATCCACCCTGTTTGACGCTATCCTGCTCGCCCTGTATGGAGAGTTCCCTGGAGAAAAGGAATTTCTGCGATACCAGAAGGCAGGAGAAAAAGAACCTGTCGCAGTGACAATGCGAATGCTTTTTGAAAACCGGGAATATGAAATAAAACGCGAGTTCCGCGGCAAAAACCTCACCGCGAACGCGCAACTTTCCTGCAATGGCAAAACTGTGGCCACGGGCCAGAAGGAAGTTACTGCCGAGATCACTCATCTGATCGGTATGGGTGGTGACGCATTCTCCCGCTCCATTTTTGCAGGACAGAAGGAACTGGGCCTTTTAAGCGAGCTGGGTGACGCTGACCGCAAGGCATTTATAAGAAAAATCCTTGGCGTCACCAGAATTGATGATGTCCAGAGGACAATCAGGGCTGACGCAGGCAAGATCAGGGACGAAATTACAGGCCAGGAAAGCATGATGATAGCGCCTGGGCAAGTCCTGCAAAAAATAGAAGAACTCACACGTCTTTCTGCCGCAATTAAACAGATTGGAAAAGACACTGAGTCTGCGGAGAAAGCGCATGAGAATGCCCTGTCAGCCTATACTGCTTCCAAAAAGAACTATTTCGCTGAGCAGAAAAAAAAAGACGAATGCGCAAAAGTTGAAGCTCTCTACGCAAAGCTTGCTTCCAAAAAGGAACAGCTTGAGAAGCAGTCGGAATCAAATATTCGCAGGCAAAAGGAGATACAGGCACAGGGAAAACGTCTTGCTGAACTGGAAACGCTTGATATTGAATTTGCACAATTTGAAAAACAGCTTGTCAAACTCGAAAAAGAAAAGGAGGCATTTGACCAGGCAGAGTTTCTGTCAGGCCAGATTGGAGAAAACTCCAGTGAAATAAAATCGATGCAGAATGAACTCGCGAAATTTGCTTCTGATTTTTCTTCATCAAATGATCCGGTCCTTTTGCATAAACAACTTGAGGAAAACCTTCATAAGGCGGAATCCGAGAAGGAAAAAGCTGTTGCATCCAGAAATGCGGCAGAAACCGCACTTTCAACATGCCGTAATATCCTTGATGAGCGGGAAAAAAGTCATGCGACCCTTTCACGCGAGGGTGCGGATTCCTGCTGTCCCACATGTCTTCGCCCGCTCGGTGATGCACTGGATGCAACCTTGAAAAAACTTGAAGCGGAAAGAACAGCATATACTGCGAAACAGACCGAACTTGCAAAGCTCGCAGCCAAAGCCTGCAAAACTCTGGCAGATATTTCTGAACAGGAAAAATTCCTTCGTGAAAAACACCAGAATTTCACAATAAAGCTCACCAAATTGAAACAGAAACAGGAGAATACAAGGCAACTGGAGAAAAAGCTTTCAAACATGGGTAAAATTATCTTCCGTAAAGATGATTATGAAAAAGTTAAAAATCGCTTAATTGATCTTAAACAAACGCATGAGGAGTTTATCAGGTTATTGGAGAGGAAAAAGGAACTCCCCTTGCTCGAAAAGGAACATGCAGCTCTTATAACTGAAGTGGAAGATACGTCAAACCAGATAAAGAAAACATTACAAGAGAAGGGGGAAATAGGTTTTTCGGAAAAAGCGTTTCAGACAGCTTTTGTTTCCATGCAGGAAACAGAGATGGCCAAGGACCAGGCCGCGAAGGAGCTGTCCATCCTGAAAGACCAGTTGAAGGATAACAGGCATATGCATTCTGTTCTGGAAAAAGATCTTTCAGAAAACGAAAAGCGCAGAAATAAAATCGCGAACCAGGAAAGTGAAGCTCTCAGGCTTTCAAAGCTTGTAAGCCTTTTAGAC
Source organism: Spirochaetaceae bacterium (assembly GCA_003818675.1). Next base: position 8,610 of record RPPD01000005.1, on the reverse strand, counting down.
GGATTTAAAACCGCCATTCTCTCGAAAATCCAGCCCCAGGTGAGCCATTACGCAAGCGCGCTTTTTTCAAAACTTACCCGGGGCAGATTCGAGTCGATCCATGTGGACGAGGATTTCCGCTTTCTCATTCATGACGAGGGAGATTATTTCCCCATCACGCGCTTTTCAGGCGGCGAACAGGATCTTGCCAACCTTTGCCTTCGCCTGGCCTTAAGTTCAGCAATTCGCGACCTTGAAGGCGCCGCAGCTCCCGCATTCCTGGGCTTTGACGAAATCTTCGGAAGCCAGGACCGCGAACGGCGCTATGAAATCCTTCAGGCGTTGCTTTTGCTGCAAGAGCAATACCGCCAGATTCTCATCATCTCACATGATGAGGAACTGAAGGACGAGTTTCCCAATATCCTGGATGTGCGACGCACAGACACAGGGTCTGTAGTTCGCTGGCTTGATGTATAAGACAGCATGACAACTCATAACAGGTTCAGGATTTGACCCCCAACCGTGGATCCTGCAAAGATTTTTACTGATAAATAAATACAACGGAAAAAAGTTTGCAGATCCGGATTTTCTTGACAAAACGGTGGTCTTAATACAACATGTATAATAGAGTGAACAAATGACAGGCCGGACCGACATTTGGCAGGAAGGTACTTTGTATGAAGCTTCAGTACAACATCACAATGCAGCATCTGGTTGACTTCAATCTCTACCATGCAAAGAATTCAAAATACTTCAGAATCAAATTCCTTCTGCTTATGATCATTTTGCCAATTATAATGGGCCTTTATATTCTGTTCACTGTTATCATGGGCAGCTTCAGTCTGGCTGCAGTCATAATACCCGCGGTTGTTTCCCTAGCATGGGTTCTTCTTTATCCAACCATTTTTAAAAAAAGCATAGCAACAAGCGTCGTCAACCTGTACAGCGAGGGCAAAAATCATGAAGTATTGACTGCCCACACCCTTTCCCTTGAAAACGGAAAACTTGTGGAGGAAACAGGAAATTCCAGAAACGAACAGGCGATTGCTACTATTGAAAATATTATAGAAACACCAGAATATGTTTTTATTTACCTGAGCGCCATGACCGCCCATATCATTCCTCGCAAAGAGATAGCAGACTCAAAGCTTCTGGATGAGTTTGTCAAGGCGCTTAAAGAAGGTTGATCGCCTCTTCACATTACCGCCTTCCAGCAATATATTTAAGACAAGGCAATTGCATAGATAACCGAAGTTAATATCAAAGGAGATTTTCATGCCCGCTATAACCCTTAAGCCAAATATCTTCTGGATAGGCGTTAATGACCGCACAACAGATCTCTTTGAGGGCATATGGCCCATTGCAAAGGAAGGCGTGAGCTACAATGCCTACCTTGTCAGGGACAAAAAGACCGCCATTATTGATCTGTCCAAATCCATCAAGTCAGACAGTTTTTTTGACCAGATCGAGCAGGTCTGCAATGTCTCGGAAATTGATTACATCGTTTTAAATCACATGGAACCAGACCATACAGGTGTTATAAACATTTTACGCAAGCTCGCCCCAAACACACAGATACTCTGCACAACCAAGGCCAAGAAGATGCTCGCGGACTATTACCAGATCACGGATAACATCCGGGAGGTTGCTGATGGCGAGGAAATCTCCCTGGGTGAAAAGACCCTCCAGTTTTTCCATGTCCCTTTTGTACATTGGCCGGAGACAATGGTAACTTATGAAAAAACACAGAAGGTACTTTTCTCGTGCGATGCATTTGGCGGATACGGGGCACTCAGGGGAGCAATCTTTGACGATGAATGCAGGGATTTTGAGTTTTACAAAAACGAGTCGCTCAGATATTTCGTAAACATCATCGCCAAGTTCACAGGTCCTGTATTGAAGGCGATTGAAAAATTGAAAGGGCTTTCCATAAGCATAATCGCTCCATCCCACGGACTGGTCTTCCGCAAGGACCCGGGAATCATTGTTGAATTGTACAAAAAATGGGCGGAATATGCTGTCAAACCAGGCGAGAAGGAAATCGCACTGGTTTATGGTTCCATGTACGGCAACACAGAGACCATGATGAACGCAGTTGCACAGGGAATATCAAACGAGGGTGTGCCAGTTCAGATTTTTGACGCCGCCCGCACACACTCGAGCTACATCCTGCCCGCTCTTTGGACATCTGCCGGCGTGATGCTGGGTGCACCAACATATGAAGGCAAACTCTATCCGCCAATTACAGGCCTCCTTGACATGGCGATTACCAAAATGATCAGGAACAAGACCGCCGCCATGTTCGGAAGCTTTGGCTGGTCAGGTGGCGCGCTTGCGGAAATAAAACGGATAACAGAGCCCGCCAAATGGGACATGACCATGACATATGAGTTCCAGGGCGGACCCACACCAACTGATCTTAAAAAAGGCGAAGTATTTGGAGCCGAGTTCGCAAAGCTCGTAAAATCCATCAAGTGACAAAACCATCCATATCTGCTACTATACGTCCGTATGGATAATGGCATAGAGGATCTGGTCAGGGAACTGGAGCATGACAGGGAGTTTCTCTCCTGTGTCACCCGCTGGGAGCGCATTCCAGCCCGGCCAGGCAAGTACACAAACCTTCCCAAAGAGCTTGATCCTGCAATCACCGCGTCTCTTGCCTCCAGGGGAATAACGCGGCTTTACTCCCATCAGCATGAATGCTACACGCACGTTCGCGCTGGAAAAAATATAGTGGTGGTAACGCCCACTGCATCAGGCAAGACCCTCTGCTACAACCTTCCTGTTCTCCAGTCGCTGATAGAGGATCAGGACGCTAAAGCGCTTTTTCTCTTTCCTACAAAAGCACTCTCGCAGGACCAGCAGGCTGAACTGAACGAGATCATCCTTGGCAGTGAAAGCGGCGGGGAAATAGGCGTAAAGATCTATACCTACGATGGGGACACGCCCACCTCGGTCAGGGCCGCGGCACGAGATACCGGCAGAATCGTAATATCACACCCGGACATGCTTCATGCCGGGATTCTGCCCAACCATCCCAAGTGGATCCGTTTTCTGAAAAATCTGAAATATGTAGTCATAGACGAGATACACACCTACAGGGGTGTTTTCGGCAGCCACATGACAAATCTTCTTCGAAGATTGAAAAGGATTATCAGGTTTTACGGTGCAACACCGCAATTCATCTGTTGTTCAGCCACAATCGGCAACCCAAAAGAGCTGACAGAGCGCGTAATAGAGGAAAAGGTTGAGCTCGTCGCCAACAACGGAGCACCCTCAGGGGAAAAGCACCTGATCTTCTATAATCCGCCGCTTGTTGATCCTGTACAGGGCATAAGGCGTGGTGTTGTAAACGAATCGCAGAAACTCGCGGTAAGGTTTTTGCAGAAAAAAATAAAAACGATTGTCTTTTCGCGTTCGCGCGTGCGCACCGAACTCATCGCCTCTTACATCAACTCTGCGCTTGCCAATTTTTATAATGACAACAACCGCACGCGCGTGGAATCATACCGCGGCGGCTACCTTCCAAACGAGCGCCGTGAAATTGAAAAGGGTCTGCGCGACGGAAGCATTCACGGAGTGGTCTCCACGAATGCGCTGGAGCTGGGCATCGACATAGGCGGACTTGACGCGGCAATCCTTGCGGGTTTTCCCGGATCAATCGCCAGCTCATGGCAGCAGGCTGGCCGCGCAGGCCGCAGGCAGACTGTTTCCCTGGCCGTCATCATCGCCTCGTCATCCCCATTAAACCAGTATATCATCGGCCATCCTGAATATTTTTTGGGGCGCTCGCCCGAATCAGGATGGGTTGATCCAAACAACATGTATATCCAGATGGACCATTTGAAGTGCGCGGCCTTCGAGCTTCCCATCCCCATAAACGAGGGATTTTCCGAACAGACACAGAGACTTCTTTCTTTTCTTGAGGAAAACGGCGTGATAAGACTGTCGGGAGATTTTTATTACTGGTCTGACCGCGGCTACCCCGCAGAGCAGATCAGCCTGCGCAGCGCCACTTCAGAAAATGTAATCATCGTCAACATTACAAAGGGAAGAAACACGGTTATTGGAGAAATGGACAGGCCTTCTGCCAAGGAACTTCTCTTTGACAACGCCATTTATCTCCACCGCGGCGCCCAGTACACGGTTAAAAAACTTGATATTGAAAACAAGCGCTGTGCGGTCGAGGAATCGGATGTTAATTATTACACTGACGCTGTTGTCAAAACTGATATAAAAGTCCTTCAGGAAGATGAACAGACTCATGCCGCGGGCACCCGGATGATAATTGGCGATATTCTTGTACGCACTCAAGTGGCAAAATACAAGAAGCTTAAATTCCACACGCACGAGAACATTGGTTATGGCGATGTTGTTCTGCCGCCTGAAGAGATGCATACCAGAAGCGTCATGCTTCTTTTTTCGGAGAATACAAGGGCGGGCAAGGCATTTGCCGCACTTCCAGAAACCCAGAAGACCCCGGTGATAGCGCGCCTGGGATTTCTTGTAAAGAATGTCGCACCGGTTTTTTTGCTGTGCGACCAGAATGACATAGGTGTTTCTGAAAAACTCAAAGATCCCCATTTTAATGTCCCTGCGCTTTATATTTATGACAGGTATCCTGGCGGCACGGGTCTTGCAGAAGGATTTGCAGACTCGGTCAGCCGCATCATCCGAGCGCTCGCGGAGCGCCTTTCAAACTGTCCATGTGCGCATGGTTGTCCGTCCTGCATTGGCCCTGTTGTTGACGCGGGAGAAAAGGAAAGCAAGAGCACGCTATTGGGTTTTGTAGAGAAATTGCTGTAGGAAAATCGTGAAAGAGCATCCGGATCTCACACATCGCCTCTCCTCGCTTTATGAACAGATCAAAAAAAGCAAAAAAGCCCGGACAACGGATGATCTTGCAGAAAAAGAAAATCATGCTGAAGCCGGAAAACACAGTATGGCTTTTTTTAAAAAAACTTCGCGGGGCGTTGCGAGCCGCGATGACATTCCAGGATTTGAAAGACTCGGTGATTTTACATGGCACCGTCAGGCAGTGGAAAAAAATCCATGGCAGGGAATGCCTCCTGATTTTAAGCTTGCCACAACAAGCACCGGGCCCGAATCGCTCATATTTTTTGACACTGAGACAACAGGACTTTCCGGTGTCGCTGGAACAATGATATTCCTGCTTGGACTCGCGCGCATACAAAATGACATGCTCTTCATCGATCAGTACTTTCTTTCCGACTTTCCCGGCGAGAACGAGTTTCTTTCCATTATTGAACCTTATTTGCCTGATAATTCAGTCTATGTATCCTTCAACGGCAAAGCATTTGACTCCCATCTGCTTTTTGCGCGCTTCATGCTTCACGGCCGTGAAAAGCTTCTTGTGCACCAGTATGACCTGCTCTTCCCCAGCCGCAGACTTTGGAAAAACAGTATTGGTTCCTGCACTTTAAAACAGATAGAAGCCATGGTCCTTGGTGTTCCACGCCATGGCGATATAGACGGCGCTGATATCCCCGACTGTTATTTCCAGTTCCTGCGGACTGGTGATACCGCAGGCCTGCAGGCCATCTTCCACCATAATTATCTGGATGTTTTTTCACTTGCCAAAATACATGTGCTTTTGGAATCCATGATCAGTTCACCTTCAAGTTTAAGGTCTTCGGGCAGTGTAACTGACAAGGCGGGACTTGCAAGGATTCTCATGGCACTGGAACCTGAAAAGGCTTTGGAGCTTCTCAAACATGAGTATACGTCAGGGGATATTGAGTGCGGAAAACTTTTGGGATTCTTCCACAAAAAAAACCGCGCATTTATAGAAGCAGCAGAAGTCTGGGAAAACCTTTTTGAAAAATCCCAGGATATGACTGCAGGAATTGAACTGGCCAAAATTCTGGAACACAAAAACAGAAATTACAAGGCTGCGCTTGAAATCACAGAAACACTCATCACCGAAATCATAAATAATCCTCAGCGCAAAATTGCCCGCGGAAGAACTCCAACTTTTTCCAGATATTTCCCTGAAACAGCCTGCAACTCGCTATTGGTTGAATTGAATTTCCGTAAAGACAGGCTCCTGGCCAAATTGGAAAAATCTGGATCGCGTTAGCCATGTTAAATGAATGCAAAGACAAAAAAAACCCCTCACCTATGGCGAGGGGTTGTGCAAATCGCATTATTTACAATAGATGCGTAAGCTTGATTCCGCCGTATTAGAAGCGGTTGTTCGGCCGGCGCGGCTTGTCAGTGGCTTCGTTGACCTTGAGGGCCCGGCCCTGAATTTCCTTGCCGTTTAATCCGCCAATGGCCGAGAGGGCGTTATCCTCATTTGCCATTTCAACAAAACCAAAGCCCTTTGAGCGGCCGGTCAGTTGATCGGTGATTACGCGTGCGGATACCACCTCGCCGTACTGTGAAAACAGTTCAGTGAGGGATGATTCTGTCGTGTCATAGTTCATGTTCCCGACATAAATCTTCTTTGCCATTTAATGCTCCTTGTCTCTAAAAGAGAAAATTGTTCGTTGCTGTGTACCAACGGAATACATAGCTTGAAGCATTCAGTTCTTGTTTCCTTGTCAAAGTAACTTCATTGTCAGGTGATATCATGGTAGGCATGGATACACGGTGGGATTCATGGGCATGAAAATCAATCGAATGACACAGATCCAACTGTTTTGATACATCAACAAGTGAATACAATAAAAAAGAACTCTTCAATAGAAATAATATCGCAAGAAAACCGAGGTTTGTCAAGAACGTGATGTGTTTTTTTTAACTGGAAGAAAGCCGAAATTCTGCTATTTTCCCTGTTTTTTCTATGCCTTTTGGCATAATTTCACCCCAACCCTTTGACATTGAATCGCGAATATGTGAACATTTTCAATCAGAAAGTGAGGAAAAACAAATGGGTAATATCATTTCACAACTGCCGGAAAAAATCCAGAAACACCTTCAGGGGATCCTGTCCTCCACGTCATTGCCCCAGAACGAGGAGTCCATGGAGATCCTGGGCATGAACTGGGTGGCAAAAAAAGACCTGTTTGAATCTATGACAAAAAGCCTTTCCATGCAGGAGACCCAGAGCTGCATAGCAGAGGACAAACGGGCCATGCTTTTAATGACATATTCCGGATCGCTCGTGGGAATTGGACCTGACCGCGGAGAAGGCCGCTGGATGGAATACGCGAGTATTGCACAGCGAAGTGATGTACCCGGGATTGTCTCCGTTGAAGACACAGGCCTCAAGGACGCAGTTTCCGTGGACACAGGCGTCAACTTCACAAAGGGTTCGGTGAAAAGCACATCTTCGGTCTTCAAGATCGCAGTTTGCGCGCCGGACGTTGACCTCGCGGAACAGGAAAAGCGCGTGAAGGAGGCAATGATCTTCCTCACCAACGCGTTTGTAAAACTGAACAGGAAGAGCTTTGCTGCAGAAGGCGAAACCCCCGAACAGTTCAACATGAAGGCCATGATCAAGTTCCTCTCCGGCAAGAATAACCTTACGCAGAAACAGGCCAAATCCATACTCACTGATTTCCTCATGCTAGTGGAAACAGGTGTTCTTCTGGGAGAACGGGTGAGCTTGGGCAAGCTTGGAAGCATAACCTTGAAAAAACGGCCACCCCGCAAACCCCGCGTTATGAAAAACCGTTTTACTGGCCAGGAGATGACCATTCCGGCAATGCCAGAACGTTTTTCTCCCAAGTTCAGCTTTTCAAAGGGAATCAAGGTTAAAGCTGCTGATATCAAACCGGAATAACCAAAACACAAAGGCACATTTTTAACCATTACGAGGGTGTCCTTTTAAGGGACACCCTCGTTTCAAAAATAAAAAAAAGGAGACAGGGTATGGACCTTTTCAGCTGGCTTTCAGCAACACATCCTGTAATACAGACTTTGTATGCAACCGGTTTTACATGGGGAATAACCGCACTGGGAGCCGGGATGGTATTCTTTTTCAAGTCCATCAACCGCAAGTTATTGGATGGCATGCTTGGATTTGCAGGCGGGGTAATGATCGCAGCAAGTTTCTGGTCCCTGCTCGCCCCGTCTATCGACCTTGCGGACGAACTTGGAATGGTCAAATGGATACCGCCCGTAGCTGGATTTCTTGCAGGCGGCATATTCCTGCGTATAGTGGACCGTATCCTCCCCCACCTCCACATTGGAGAAAATGAAAATCATGCAGAAGGCTTGAAGACAACCTGGAAAAAAAGCGCGCTTCTGATCATGGCAATCACGCTTCACAATATTCCTGAAGGGCTTGCCGTAGGCGTTGCCTTTGGCGCAGTTGCCGCTGGAATCCCGGGTGCAGATATCGCAGGTGCCGTGGCGCTGGCTATAGGCATCGGGATCCAGAATTTTCCCGAAGGTGCGGCAGTCTCTGTACCACTCCGCCGCGAGGGCTTTTCCAGGAAGAAGGCATTTTTCTATGGACAGCTTTCAGGCATAGTTGAGCCAATTGCCGGGGTCGCGGGTGCGGTTCTGGCAATCTCCATGCGGGAACTGCTGCCCTACGCGCTTGCCTTTGCCGCAGGCGCCATGATATTTGTGGTTGTTGAAGAGGTGATTCCTGAATCCCAGGGTTCAGGCAATACACATATCGCCACAATGGGCGCCATGCTTGGGTTTGCGGTC
>RPPD01000004.1 GCA_003818675.1 Spirochaetaceae bacterium | reverse complement strand
GGATTGATTCCTGCGGCCACGCTCTTTAAACCCTCGCGGACAATTGAATACGCGAGGACCGTGGCGGTGGTAGTTCCATCACCAGCAACATCATTGGTCTTTGTTGCGACTTCCTTGAGCAGCTGGGCGCCCATGTTCTCAAAGGGGTCTTCAAGCTCGATCTCCTTTGCGATAGTAACACCGTCATTAGTCACTGTTGGCGCACCGAACTTCTTGTCCAGCACTACATTGCGGCCTTTGGGGCCTAGAGTGACCTTTACGGCACCAGCAATCTTCTCCACACCAGCCAAAAGTGAACGTCTGGCGGTTTCATTAAACTGCAACTGTTTTGCCATATCATTACCCTCTCTTTTAAAAAAATGTCTTCAATTAAGATATTTGATTGAAACGTGCGATTGCACTCGTTTTTTGTAAAGATACAGATTCTTTTCAAAATCATCAATATAAATTTTCCTTTTTTTTCAATTTTTGCATTCAGCCTATTGACTTAAACTTTCATTTTCATGATAAGGAAGAAATGGGTAAAGCGCGATCGAAAGAGCTGTTTTTGGGCATTTCATTCCTGAATGTACCGGGAAAAGACCTTGCCGGGGCTGTTGAGCGGATTACGGTAATATTCAAGGAAAATCCCGTAAACTGGTTCTTCCCCGCAGCGTGGGCATTTGAAGGATCAGGCAACAGGCAGGGCATTGCGGCGGGGGAACACTCTTTCTTTGGGATAATCAGGGAGCGGATGGCTAAAATCTCTGATACAGTGCTCCCAATCGGGTACTCTGGAAGCCCTCATACCCTGCTGACACTCCCTGAGATCAAAAAAGAACTCTCCTGGGCCTATAAAAATCCCTGGAAAAGCGGCATTACCGACATTTTCAAAACAAAACCGCACATTCTGCTCCCCGCAGGCGTGGATTTTTCAAGAAAAAACATATCCCGCATCTACTCACAAGCTGGGGTATCCTGTATTGCTCTTCCAGCAGATCCAGCAAAACCATACTCTTTTGATGGCAATCCAGTTGGTCAGATTGCGTGCATTAAGTATCTGCCAGTCACCTGTTTGTCCGGGAAAAACATGGCAAAGGAAATCAGGGCAAGAATTCACAATAAGATGGAGAGGGTATTTCTTCTCGCTGATGCTGCGGATGAAAAAAGCATTGAAACTCTCATTACAGCTGGCAGGTTTTTAACGAAAAAATATCAAATGTCCTATGCCTCCTTCTCCAATTATTCCTCCTCCCCAAAAGGCAAGGCAGAAGCTGATCAGGAGCATTTACCCACTCCCAATGATCCTTTCTACAGAATGCTTCTTGTCAAATCCGGAATCAAGCGTCACAAAGGCACAGAAAAAAACGGGGAGTTTCGGGAAATTCTCATGAGCAGCTCGGTTTCAGCTGTCAATAAAAATCAACTGGAACTGGACACATATTCCAGGAAACCCATGATCCCGGAAAAGATTTACACAGCCAATATGCCTGGCGAGGTGCTTTTACCTGGTCACAATTTTGATGTAATACTGGATCGAGGCCGTCTACTGGATTTTACATCAGGGAAAACCAGCTTTCTCCCCAGATTGCCCGTACAGTCCTATCTTGGAGGAGCCAAAAAAAACACAGACTACCGCTATGACCGCATGTTCTCTTTTGAATCGGAAGAAATCCGTGGACTGGAAGCCCTCCTGCTCTATAAACCCGCAGACGAACGTGAACACATGTTGTCCATACTCTACTATTTTTATGGCGAATTCCCCTGTCTGATGGTTTCTGCGGAAATGAAATACACAACAGCCATGTTCAAAAAACCGCCCGCATCTATTGTCCCCATCGAAATACCCATGTTTGAGTTTGCAAGCAGCAACGAACAGGCTGTTTTCTCCCTCTATGCCGATGGAAGCGAGTCAACATCCATAGTGCGCGCAGGGCACCAATATGGGATTCTTGCAGGTTCCTTGTTTTATTTTGAACATATGGGCAGGTATATTTTTTGGGGCATTTTCCCAGGCAAGAGCATTCCCTGCTCTGTAGTCCCCTACAGGATCATGACCAATAAAAGGCGGTCTTATTTCTGCATAAATCCATTCGGCACCTATAGCACAGAGGATGCATTTCAGTATACAAACACGGCTGAAACCTGCACCCTGTATTTCGGTATCTGCGACAACCGTCCAGAAAAACTACCTGTTTTCCCTCAGCAGCTTGCCAGGATAATCCCCGTGCATCGGATTTCATCACTTCAGCAATAATTCAAAAAAACATCCAAAAGTTCATTCACTTGAAAGCATTTGGATATTTTCCCCTGTTCTATATCTCTGAGAGCACGTGCCAAGTCCATTTATTTGGTTCTCATCAATTATCTGATTAATGATTTTTTGGAGGTTATTATGAACAACTTGAACCAGATTCTTATCGAAGGCAATGTAGTCCGTGATCCCGTGACCAAGCAGACACCTAAGGGCACCCCTGTCTGTACTTTTTCAGTTGCATCCAACCGCTATATGAAACAGGATGATGACTACCAGCAGGAGGTCTCCTTTTTCGATATAACCACGTGGTCAGCACTGGCTGAAACATGCGGGAAACAACTCGCCAAGGGACGTGGAGTACGGATAATCGGCAGGCTGAAGCAGGATCGCTGGAATGACCCGGATGGCAAATCCCATTCGAAGGTGCACATCATTGCGGAACATGTAGTTTTCAAGCCCGAATTCAAGGGCAAGAAAAAGGATGAACAAAGGCAATCGGAAAAGGAACCTGTTGTGGAGCGTGTTGGGGAATCAACTGCGTTCTAAATGAACAGCCTCTTGTACATTCCAAAAAAAAATGGCCCCGCAAGGGGCCATCTCAATTTCAGTCGCCTTCCCTGACAATATCTATCTTGACTCCTTCTGGACCGGCAAAATCTTCCTTTGGAGGAACCTCCACTTTCAGAATGCCGTTTTTAAAAACCGCCTTCACTTTGGTCCTGTCAAACTTATTTTCAGGGGCAAAGTATTTCTGGTTCAGGATTTCCTTGAACTTGAGTCTCCGTTTGAAAAACTTCAGACCCGTTTCGTTTCTTGCCTCCCCGGGCTTGGCCGAGAGTACCATGTAGTCACCCTGAAACTCAAGGCAAATGTCCTTCTCTTCAAAACCAGCAAGGGCAAACTCAAAAGTAAGCGTCCTTTCCGGGGTCAGAAATACATTGGCTGGAGGGTAATTAAAAAGCGGATAAAAATCCACATTTTCATCCCACCTAAAACCGCGCATGGCCTCTCCGAAACCTGTGGAGTCCATACCTGCTGCATCCATACCACGTTTGCATCCGTCCTTGAACGCATGCTTGAAACTCTGGGCGGTCTCGAATATTTCATCGAAAATGTGCCCCATGTCGAACCACTGTTCTTTCATAACAACACCTCATAAAGCGTGTTTTATGCCCCTTATACAAGGCGGCATACATGAGGAGAAATCCTTTCCCCGCATGATTTCACACATTAAATTGCTTAATGCGTGCATACCTGAATATACATATAATTATCGGAAAAGCCCACAGAATCATGGTTTCTTTCACCCTTCTATTAAAACAACAGCTGTGATATCCTTGCGTTCTGATGTCGAATCTTTTCAAGCTCCTGAAAGTGCTTGCCGCAATAATCCCGTACAGCATTATTCTTTTCCACCTCTGTTTCCTTGGCGTTATCGGAACTTCAATTTTTCAGCTTCATGATCATAATCCCGCATCAACACCTCTCATGAGATCCCGCCCTTTTACACCTGTTTCCATTCCACCTGGATTTACACAGCTAAACAAGCTGCCCTCGGATCTTGTGCGAACCATCCTCTTTGCCGAGGACGGATATTTTTTCAGGCATGGCGGATTCTCCCTTCGTTATATACAAAGGGCGCTGGATTTGAATCAGAGGATGGGTTATTCAGCATATGGCGGAAGCACTGTCACCCAGCAACTGGCCAGAACACTTTTCCTGAATATTGACAAGAGTTATTTGAGAAAATATTTCGAATTGCTTATCGCAATTGAGATGGAAATGCTGATTTCAAAAAACAGAATTCTGGAACTGTACATGAATTATATCGAGTTGGGGCCTGGCATTTACGGAATTACCGATGCAGCCCGAGTATATTTCAACAAAAGCCCTCGCGAATGCACATCCGAGGAAAAACTCATGCTGGCTACGATCATGCCAGCCCCGATTCAGTACTCGCCATTCACGTTCCGCTCTAATGAAATCCTTGTGCGCAGGTACTTGTACTTGAGGCACTATTTCCAGTTTGAGCAGCGAATACCGCCCAGGTTCTCATCCGAAATAGAGGAACTGCCGCTTTCCGCGTTAGATTGATTTTTTAGTAACCGTACGGGTCATAGTAGCCGTATGGGTCATCGTAGTATTCGTAAGGATCATCATAGTAACCGTAAGATTCCGATGCAATCTGCTCGAAAATGGGCTCCCTGCTTTCATCAATATCCCATGAATAACTGTTGCCTGTTCTGAAGCGATAATCCTTTGTTACCTGATACTCGGATTCATTGGCCTCATATACCGCTATAAGCGTGAGGTTCCCCTGGGGGACATCGATTTTTCTGCTGCCATAAGCATCTATGGTACTGTTACCAAGGAGATCATCACTCCAGGTTTCAGACCCTATTCTACAATAATAAAGCTGGGTCAGCTCATATGAGGTTTCATTACTGACAAGGACTCTGACATATCCGGCCCTGGGCTGCTGTTCAGCAGCCAATGACATGGTTAATAGGAGCAATCCCGCCAAGACGAAAATAATTTTTATTTCTGGTTTCATGTATCCCTCCTGAAACGAATGAGCAACAACACCCTTATTCCAGGTCCTGCCTGACGGTGTTTTTGTTCTTTCAATTATAATACCACAATGTACAAAAATCAAAAATATCGCCAGAATATTATTAACCTTTCCGCCCCAGACATGTTTACATCATATAGTAGATGGGAGGATTGAAAGCACTTTACAGATGCTCCCATTCTCTTTATAATCCCCCATTACATCCTGAAGGAGGAGTATTCCATGCTGAAAAAATATGGTGCAGTTTTTGCATTTCTCATTATAAATCTTGCGGGCATAGCAGCCCAGAATAACCCTGCCATCTCTGAAATAGAGAAAAATTACAAGTTCCATACTGTCACGGATTTCATTGAAATCATGGAAAAGAGCAGCATCTCCTACACTCTGGCCGAAACTCCTGCGGGATCCCGCCAGTTTTCCAGTTTCGGGATCGGCTCAGGTAATCCGGTTTCACCCAGTTCTTACATGAGGCTGGTTAAAAAAGCTGATGGCACATATGAGCTGAAGGATGAACCGCCCCAGGGGGACATGAAATTCCTTCTGGACCAGGGAGTTGCAAAAATCGAGGCTGGTAATGCTCCTGCGGCTATCCCTATTTTCCAGAAGGCAACCCAGTTGGATCCAAATTACTTTAAAGCATGGTCCTTTCTCGCACTCGGTTACCTTAATGTGGACCAACCCGTTCTTGCCATCGAATATTTTAAAAAGGCCATCTCCATTAATTCAATCGGGTTTGAAGAGCACCACGGACTTGCCATGGCCTACTATCGTATCACAGACTACGAAAACGCGCTCGAGTCCATCACAACCGCGTTTATCTATAACAGATATGACTCTGTAATCAGAACAACCCTCGGATCCATCCTGCAGGCAAAAAAACTCTGGCTTTATAAAGATCATATGGTTTTTCCCTTCTCAATTGAAAAAATTTCAGATTCCAAATGCAATATTTACACAATAGGTCCCAATTCAGAGAACTGGGCGCCAATGGCCATGGCCACTGCAGTCTGGTCCATGGAGCCAGAATTCAAAAAAATTGATGCAATGTATGCTGCCGCAGGCAGATTCAACAGTATAAAGCTCTATGATATTTTTCTATGCCAGCATGTCGCCATGATCCAGCAGTTGGCCAACAAGGCAACACTCAACCCTCAGGAAAAACGATTTTTTGATATTATCAATGACGGCTATCTGCTTCAAGTGATCTTATGGGACATTATAGGCGCATCGGCCCCTGATGTTGTCTTTCTGATGAAACCAGAAGAAATGAAAAAACTCAGGGATTATGTCAAAAAATATGTTTTTGTTCCCGCTTGACAATACCCAATGAAAGGATTCTACAAATGAAAGGGAAAAATATCGTCCTCTTTGGGCCTCCTGGAGCCGGGAAGGGCACACAGGCGCTGAAACTGATAACACTTCTGAATGTACCCCATATTTCGACCGGGGATATGTTTCGGTATCATACAAAAAACCAGACGGAACTCGGAAAAAAAGCCCAGGAATACATGAACGCGGGGGGCCTGGTTCCGGATGAAATCACCATACAGATGGTAAGAGAGCGGCTTGGCAATCCGGATGTCAAAGAAGGATTTCTTCTTGACGGATTCCCTCGCAGCACCCCGCAGGCAAAGGAACTTGACAAGATGCTTGAAGCAATCGGAAAACCTCTTGATCATGTTGTAAACATTTCAGTCTCTGATGACGAGATCCGCACAAGGCTTGCCAAACGCGCCGGGATAGAAGGCCGCAAAGACGATGCAGATCAATCTGTCATCCAGAAGCGCATGGACACCTACAAGAACCAGAGCGAACCCTGTCTCGATTATTACAGGCCTCTTGGCAAGGTAAGGGATATAAATGGACTGGGCTCAATAGATGAGATATTCGAGCGAATCAGGGCGGCCATCACTTCTTCTTGACACAGGCTTTTTTTCGCTATATAACATTACACTGCGCGGGCCTATAGCTCAGTTGGTTAGAGCAGCGGACTCATAATCCGCTGGTCCCTGGTTCAAGTCCAGGTGGGCCCATTGTTTCCGCTGCGCATCCAGCGCAGCGGAAACGCCTGCAGAAACAATCATAGCAATTACACATCTTATTAAAATCGTTATTTACTTTCAGCAGTGCAGCTTACCCGCTCGTTTCTGCACTTGCAAGTACCGACCAACGGGAGGAAAAGCCGGCAGGGATGCCGGCGTCAAACCAGGTTCCTGGAATTCCAAAGGCAAGTATGTTATACTGTTCCCATGAATCGTTTTATCAGTATATTTTTTATCTGCAGGGTGGCACTGCCAATGATATTTGCCGAATCACCCCAACAAGAGGGTTTTCCTGTTTAACCAGCTCACGGCACGCAATTCAGAAACACCCTTCCATACTCTGTATAAAACACGGTCTTTTCCCGCTAATGGAAATGCCTTCAAGCTTGGCGGACATTTCATGGAATTGGGCTGCATTCATATAGATTTTGTAAAAACCGGCGATCGATGGTTTCTCTCAAATATCTGTATGTGCAGATAAAAAGTTAAAATACGCAATAAAAAGGGCTGCCGCCGCATTATTATATGCGTGGCAACCCTTTCATTTTCTATGGATTTCCAGAAGGAATTACTCGCCTTTTACATCAATCTTTTTAGGCTGGGCCTCAGGCGACTTTTCCAGAGTCAGGGTAAGAACACCACTCTTGAAACTCGCAGAAATCCTGTCTCTGGCCACATTGTCAGGAAGCACAAAGCTTCTTGCAAAGGAAGATTCCTTCCTTTCCTTGACAAGATAGCCGTTCTTTTTCTCCTCTTTTTCCTCTTTCTTTGAGGAAGCTACAGTGAGGAGATTGTTCTCTACCTTCACTTCAATGTCCCTCTCGGTAAGTCCGGGAAGATCTGCTTCAAGGATGTAGCGGTCTTTTTCCTCGCGCACATCCACCTTTGGGTAGTGTGTACCTGTGTCCCAGAAATCCTGGTCAAAGACACTGTCGAAGATACTGTCAATATCTCTTCCAAAGATGCTCGTTGCCATTGGACTGTATTTTACCAAATTCATAATCGTACCTCCTCAAGGTTTTTTGATTTACAACTACAATACTGCAAGAGTCATGCCAAAGTAATATTTGTTTTTTTTATCTCGCGTAATTTCTTTCCACATAAAGAAATATTCTAACTGTTAATTTTGGGTATTTCAGCCTGTTATTCAGTAAATGTTACTTTTTGATACAGTGTTTCTTTTTATCTTTATAACTGTATCATTTTGCTACATAATATTTATTTTACAGTACTTTTGCTGTTCCCCTTTTCAAATGTCCAATCATGCATTATTTTCCATTACAGATACTGTAACGAGGTTTCAGTGAACAGCTTTCATACACACACATACCGATGCAGACACGCCACAGGCGATATTAAAGATTATGTCAAAGAGGCGATAGCCAAAGGCTGTACTGCCATAGGTTTCTCCGACCACACACCCCTGCCTGACAACCGCTGGAAGAGCGTGCGCATGCGCATGGAGGATCTTGACGGGTATTGCAGAAGTATAGACGAGGCAAAACTTGAGTTTTCAGGTATTTCAATATTGAAAGGCCTTGAAGGCGAATATGCGCCAGAATACCGCCAATTCTACCAGGACATCACGGAGAAATACAATATCGAGTATCTGGTTTGTGGCGCACATTTCTTTCCATCTGATGGTGCATGGAAAAATGTTTATGGCGACCTTGAAAATCCTCGAGCCCTCTCCGCATACGCAAGTTATCTGGTCGAATCAATCGCTTCCGGGCTCTTTGCTTTTGTGGCACACCCTGATCTCTTTGCCAACTCATACATGGCATGGGATGAAAATGCATTGTCAGCGTCGCATGATATTCTGTCAGCTGCCCGCGACTGTAAGGTCCCGCTCGAGATCAATTGTTATGGATTGCGCAAGGAAAAAATTGTGACAGATGCGGGATTAAGAGCCCCCTATCCAATCCGAGAATTTTGGGAAACAGCCTCAGAATATGGAATTAAGGTCATAGTAAACGCGGACGCTCATAAACCCACGGATGTGATCGCGGAAATGGACAGTGGAATGGCGATAGCCAGGGATCATGGTCTTGAGGTCATTGAATTGCATTAGAAACTGAAAAATTCTTGCTTTTTGTGATGTTAGGGTGTAAACTGGGTATATCAATTCTTTCAGGGAGGGGACCATGAGAGAACAGAGAAGATTCCCGCGATTGCATACCTATGACATCAACCGCATCATGCACCGTATCCGTATGGCAGATGCACTGACTCCCAAAGCATATAAAAGACTTCACTCGTATATTCTTTCGCTTGAAAAAGAAATTCTTCACAGCGAGATGATACAGGAAGAAATGCCGGCGGAAGAAACAGTCTATCTGAACTGACTGCTTTTCTTCCTGCTTTATTATTAAATTACCCAAAAATCTTGACTTTCACCCCATCGATGTACTAACTTATTATTGTATTACTACACTAATACATCGAGGTTTAATGTGTATGAACAAATAGGGTTCACCCTTGATCCAAAGAGCGGCGTGCCCTTCTACAAGCAGATCATCCTTCAGATTGAGATGGCAATTGCGGACGGCAGACTTAGAACCGGGGACCAGCTCCCCACAGTACGCGGTCTTGCCGTCGATCTTTCAATCAATCCAAACACTGTGGCCAGAGCATATGGCGAGCTGGAAATACGCGGCATAGTTACCACCCAACACGGTACTGGAACATTTATTGGCGACAAAAAGGTCTCGCTTCCAGACATAGAACGGGAGAAAATTCTTTCCGAGATGGTTCGGGCTTTTATTGTCAACGCCTCATCCTACGGCTTTTCCGTCAAGGAACTTACAAATGCGCTTGAGGAAACAGACCGCACAGATGTGCGCGAAAAGGGGTAAAAAAATGAAACTCACCAAAAAAACAAAGGAGCTGATCGACAACCTTCCAATTCATTCGATCAGCTTTGATTTCCGCACGCAGACCTTAAACCTCATGATCTTCCTGTTTTTTCTTGGAGGAGGCATTTTCCTCCAGCTTTACTTTCACCCGGATACGGCTGTGATGGACATGCTGCTGACCACGAGCGGTGCCATCATCGTGTTCATGATAACTGCCGGCTTCAGACTCTGGATTGCCACACTGATCCTGGTGACCGCCAGCTGGATCTCATCCATATACCACTTTGACACCAGGTTCATGCCTTTTCTTGCTGTTGTCACCGCGGGATTCCTGCTCGCGCCGATGATCCAGCTCGCCCAGCAATGGGAAAAGGCCATAATACTCAGGCTCGGCAAGTTCTCCCGCATCAAGGGACCAGGTGTATTTTTCATCCTTCCGGTGATAGAGAAGGTCACGGAATTCGTGGATACCCGCATCAGGGCCACTGACTTCTCCGCCGAGACCACACTGACACACGACACGGTTCCGGTAAACGTTGACGCCATCGCGTTCTGGATGATCTGGGACCCCAAGAAGGCGATCCTGGAACTCGAGGCTTTCCTTGACGCCGTTATTCTTTCCGCGCAGACAGCGCTCCGCGATGCCATCGGCAAGCATGAGCTTGCCACGCTCCTCTCGGAGCGCGACAAACTCGGCAAGGAAATACAGGAAATTCTTGAGGCAAAGACAAGCGCATGGGGGATCACCATCCTTTCCGTGGAAATCAGGGACATCATCATTCCCAAGAATCTTGAGGATGCAATGTCAAGGCGCGCGCAGGCAGAGCGCGAACGCCAGGCCCGGGTGATATTGGGCACCGCCGAGGTTGAAATCTCGGAGAAGTTTGCGGATGCGGCCGAGCGCTACAAGGATAATCCCACAGCCCTGCATCTGAGGGCCATGAACATGATATACGAGGGTTTGCGCAAAAACGGCACCATTGTCCTGCTCCCCTCCAGTGCCATTGAAACAATGTCTCTGGGCACGGTAATGGGCGCGAACCAGGCCATGGAGCAATTGAAGAAAAACATGCCCGAAGCAGCCGGGGAAAATCCGGAATCAGGGGAGGAGTGACATGGTAACCGTAAAAAAGGCAGTGAAAGACTATACGGCAGGCAAAGTCATTGTCCATGCGCTCCGCGGCGTTGACATCCTGATCAACAAGGGAGAGTTCATGTCCATTGCAGGCCCTTCAGGTTCAGGCAAGACAACGCTGTTAAATCTTATTGGCTGCCTTGATGTATGCACATCGGGTGATATCCTCATTGAGAACGAGCATGTCGGAAACAAAAACAAGATCGAACGCACAATGCTTAGGCGAAAAAAAATCGGATTTGTATTCCAATCCTTCAACCTGATTCCAGTTCTTACCGCGTTCGAGAATATTGCTTTTTCGCTTTCACTCCTGGGCCTTCCTAATGACGAAATCAGGAAACGTACCATGAAAATATTAGACGAGGTGGGATTAGGCGGGCTTGAAAAGCGATTTCCGCGAGAGATGTCCGGCGGCCAGCAGCAACGCGTGGCCATCGCGCGGGCGCTCGTTAAAAATCCTGCGCTTGTATTGGCAGACGAACCGACCGCCAACCTTGATTCAACAACCGGCAAGGAAATCTTGAAGCTCATGGAGGATTTGAACAAGAAACATGAATCAACGTTCATCTTTTCAACCCATGACGCCATGGTCATGGATTTCGCGCACAGATTGGTACTTCTCCATGACGGCGTCATAGTTGATGACAAAAAAAAGAACTAAAGGAGGACTGCCATGTGGTTTATCCTTTCGTTGTCATTAAAAAATCTCTTTCGCTACAAGAGAAGAACGTTTTTGACCGCAATAGCTATTGCGGCGGGAATCGCCGCCTTTATTGCCATTGACGGTGTGCTTCTGGGCGCCGAACTGGAATCAGTCAGAAACCTCGTCAAGTACGAGACCGGTTCCGCCAGGATCATGGATTCCACATACTGGAAGAATCACGATTTCCTCCTTCCCAAATATCATCTGAACAACCGGGACCAGATTTTAAAGGCTGTAACAGACGCGGGATACGCGGCCACGCCGCGCATTACCGTGCTCGCGGAGGTTTCCAATGCCGCGGGCAACGGGGACCAGTACCCGTGCATACTCGCAGGAATTGACCCCGGCATGGACGAACGGGTCTTCAGTCTCAAGGAGACCATCGTCGTCTCCCCTGACGGCGTTCAGGGACAATATCTCTCTCCGGAGAAAAGGGAGATCCTTCTGGGCAAGGAGCTCGCTGAGAAGCTGGACGCGGGAATCAATGATGCGGTGATGGTAAAAACAAAGACAGCGTCCGGCCAATACACCACTCTTGACGCCGTGGTGACAGGTCTTCTCTATACAACAGATCCGATAATAAACAGCGGCATGATCTTCATGCCCCTGTCTTATGTCGAGGACGCCCTGCTCATGCAGGGAAGGGCAACAGACATTGTCATTAACTTTCCGGAGTTCGCAGAACTTGATCCGGAAATCACAAAAATCGCGCAGGCCGTCTCAGGCGTGCCTGGTTCGGAAAATACCGTAGTCAAATCCTATCTGGAAATAGCGTCCGAGTACCTTACCATTAGCCAGACCAAACGCGGCGGCACTTCGCTTATCCTTTTCATGGTCTTTCTTATCGCGGCGATAGGCGTTTCAAATACCATGCTCATTGCAGTCTTTGAGCGCACAAGGGAAACAGGTATGATGCGTGCACTTGGCATGCGATCGGGTTCCATACTTCTCTCACTGGTGATAGAAGCCACCGGCATCGGATTCATCGGAGGACTCGGAGGTGTCATCCTGGGCATACTCGCCAACATCTACATGGTGAACTGGGGCCTTGATTTTTCCTCGCTCATGTCGGAAATGGGGAACATCGGCTACCGGAGCATCGGTATTTTCAAGTCCGCGTGGAACTTCTCCACCATCGGAAACGCCTTTGTCTACGGCATGATCTATTCCGGGATCATGGCAATTTTCCCCGCATGCATAGCGCTTAGGCGGAGCATTACCAAAAGCCTTCAGGACAAGTAAAGGGGAAACACAATGCGAATTCCATTGTACAGCCTTTTCCGTGACCTCGCAAGAATCATCATGCTGTTCATTTCCGGGGAAGGAAAGGACCTGCCAAAGGTGGCCTTGCGAAATATCCGGCGTAACAAGCTCAGGACAGCGCTCACGATCTCCGCCATCACCTTCACGACGCTGGTTATTGTGTTCATGTTCTCGGTGATCCAGGGGATGAAGGAGGACGCGAGGACGACGCTTGTTGGTTTTGTGACAGGACAGATACAGATACGGGACAGCGAATACGAAAAAAACGCCGTGCTCTACCCGCTGGACCTTACGGTAAATAACTATGAAACCTACCGGAGCGAGATAGAAAAAATCGACGGCGTGAAAACTGCCACGCCCAGGATCCAGTTTGGACTGGATATAGGAACCATCGCGGAAAAGACCCCGGAAGGGCTCACCATTTTCTCAGAGACCCAGAAGGGAATGGGCTTTGCCATGGATTTTATCCGTGAGGAACACCTCTCAGACCTCGGGAAGTACATGGCCGAGGGAGGAATTTTCCCGCAGGGCAGTGAAGTCCTGGTCGGCGGCGGATTGGCGCAGGAGCTGGATCTTGAAACCGGTGATTCCATGATCGTGTTCCTCATGCCGAGGGGGTACTTTTCATCCCGGCCCGTACAAGTCAGGATATCCGGAATCGTGAATCTCCCGCTCATCCAGATAAACAACAAGGCGCTCTTTTTCCCGCTTGATACGGCGCAGACCCTCCTTGCAATGGAGGGGAGCGCAACGCAAATGCTCCTTTCAGTGGAAGAGAACCGCGATCTGGGCGCAATTATAAAACAGGTCATGGGAATATTGACCCGATACGGTGAGCAAACGCTTGAAGCCAGGCCCTGGAACAGCATCGGGTCAACCGCCATGTGGCTCGAGCTTGCCGAACAGAGTTACAATGTAATAGCCCTCTTCTTTTTTGTCATTGGCACAACCGTCATTGTCGTGACCACCATGATGGTCATCTATGAACGGATGAAGGAAATAGGCACTCTTGCCGCGATGGGAATGACCGGCCTTCAACTTATGGTCCTGTTTTTCATGGAGGCATTATTCCTGAGCATGATCGCCGCGGGAATTGGCGTGTTTTTGGGAATAGGGCTTGTGGCCCCATTCTCCTCACAGGGAATCGACCTGAACGCGCTGATAGACCTGGAAAAAACCGATATATCGATTTCAAATATCATCTACCCGCAGATCAACTTCAACTCGACGATATTCGTGTTCTTCTATTCGGTCACTGTAGCATCCATTGCCTCGCTTTTGGCCTCGCGCAGGGTTGAAGAGATCGAGCCGATTGAGGCACTGTCATCGCTGTGACCGGTGAGATTGGGGAAAAGGAGGAGGATGGCTGACCGTAACCCGGTCATGTTTGACCATGTTTTAAATTTGGAGGAGCAATATGAGAAAAAAACCTATGGTAACGGTGATTCTGGGCGCGGTGTTTATGTTCGCTGCCGCGTTGCAGGTGCAGGCTCAGATCACAGCAGAGGAAATCATCCGGCGGATGGAAGCAAACCAGGTGCACTCCACATCAAAGAGCGCCGGCCGGATGATCATCACCAACAGGTACGGCACGCGCACCAAGACATTTACCACCATAGCCCGTGGCGAAGAAAAGCTGCTCCTTGAGTTCACCAACAAGGAGGAGCGCGGCCAGAAAATTCTGCGCACCGGCGATGAGATTTACCTGTACTATCCCGACACACAGGTGGTATTGAGGCTCCAGGGCGGGGCACTTAAGGACTCCATCTTCGGTTCGGATCTCACCTACGAGGACCTGACCGGGGAAAAGGGAATGCTCTCACTGTACAAGGTGGAACTTATGGAAAGCTCTCCTGTCATAGTTGACAACGTCGCCTGCTGGCACCTGAAACTCATCGGGATCAAAAGCGTAGCCTATCCCTTTCAGGAAATATGGGTGGACTCAAACCTCTTCGTACTTCGCAAGGCTGCATACTATTCGCTCACCAATGTGCTTTTGAAGGAGCTTGCTGTGCGGCGGATAATGACCGTCTCGGGAAGAAACTTTCCCTCGGACATGATCATGACCGACGCGCTTAAAAAGGGTTCCTCAACGGAATTCATAATTGAAAGCACCCAGATTGACATCCCGCTTCCGGCAAACCAGTTCTCGCTTGAGAGGTTGTCGTTTTGAGGTGCGCATGGCCAGGTTTGGTGACATGCGCCCTGCTTTTCACAGCGATGCAGATATTGGCGCCAACGCAGGCGTGGTCCGAGCTTGAGACAAGCGTCAAACTCACTCTCCTGGGCTCCATTCTATCAGACTCTTCAGAAGATCCTGCGTTCTCCTTCATGGGCCAGGGCGAGCTCGGTTTTGCCGCAACAGGCAATCCTGATGTAAAAGCCGAAATAAGCTTATCCGCGGTTTATACTGACGCACTGATTACGCCACCTGAGGATCTGCTCAAGAAGGCATACATCCGCACACACTTTGATATTCTTCGCGTTACAGCAGGCAAAACTCGCGTGGCCTGGGGTGACGGGTTTGTCTTTAATGCCGGCGATGTTGTTTTTGGGAGCATGATTCCTGTGGCTGATCTTTCAGCAAGCCTGCTCCGCGATGCCACTGACTGGATGGCGGACCTGTATCTTCCGCTTGCTGACTTTTCGTTTATAGAAGCTATCATTCTCCCCTACTCGCCCGAGCGCACGCCGAGCTCTCCGCTGATTGAGGCAGATACTCTCCGTGGCGGCGGCAGAATCGTGACGAAGCTTGCTGGCATCAAGATCGAAACCGGCTATCTCTTCAAGGGAGACGCGATTATTCACAATCCATATGTAAGCTTCCAGGGAAATATTTTTTTTGACGCATATATTTCTGCATCCATGAGCATCCCGGCTGTTGATCCGGCTGAACAGGATATTCGCAACGGCCTTGCTGTTTCAGGCGGGATTTATCGCATATTTTCCCTTGACGACAGCTCCTCCCTCCTCGTGCGGCTGGAGGCCGCGAGCTGGCCATTCGGGATATGGAATGAAAATGACGCGGCAGGATTCGGAAACGAGGACCGCTTCGGCATTCTCCTCTATCCTGAAATAACCTGGTCACCATCGGACATCCTCGCCCTGCAGCTCCGCGCCATGATAAATCCTGTGGACAGTTCAGGCATGATTTCATTCATGACCAGCTTCAGCATCTACCAGGGCTTTGATGTCATGGGTTATACCTGGGTGATGTACGGTGATGCAAATGACACATACTTCGGATTCGACAGACCTGTGACAGGCGGTGGTCTGGGCATTTCCGCAGGATTCAGGTATATTTATTAAAAGAAGAGGAGACCAGGTCCGTATGAGAACGAAATTCGGCTTTCTTGCCACCATGACAGTTGCTGTTTTTTTCCTATCCTCCCCACTCTGCCAGGCGCAGACCCTTGCCACAAAAATTGAAATGCCGATCGAGATCATCAAGCATGCTGAAACCGACGGCTCATATATTTATTTTCTCGCCCAGTACATGGACAGCGAGGCACTCAAGTTCGGCGTGGGCGTGATCGATGTCAGGAATCCCCTGAAACCGGTGAAATCAGGATACGCATATTTTTATTCGTATGCCGATGTTACCTCCTTTGTCCGGATTGACAAGACCATTTTTGTGCTTGGCAAACCAAATCCGGTTGCAGGAGACGAGTCCCGGAGCCTTGTAATCGCGGTGGACATGAGCAATCCCGCATTGCCCAGGGTCACAGGCTCGCTAAAAATCAGGAATACGATCTGGGGCATGCGGATAAAGCCACACACGCAGAATGTGCTTCTCTGTTCGGGTGATGATCCGACAG
>RPPD01000003.1 GCA_003818675.1 Spirochaetaceae bacterium | reverse complement strand
CTGACCGAGGCTCTTGGCATGGGTCTCCCTTTTAATGGAACTTTGGTTGCGACACATGAAATGAGACGCGGTCTTTTTGAAAAGGCCGCCAGCCGCATCGTGGCCATGGCAAAGGAACACTACGAAAATGCAAACAACAAAATATTACCACGTTCAATAGCGACCAAAGAGGCGTTTGAAAACGCCATGACCCTGGACATAGCCATGGGTGGCTCCACGAACACGGTCCTGCATCTGTTGGCCATTGCCGCTGAGGCGGGCGTTGACTTCACCATGAAGGACATTGACCGGCTCTCGCGCAAGGTCCCCAATATCTGCAAGGTTGCGCCTTCCTCCCACTATCATGTTGAGGATGTGCACCGGGCCGGCGGCATCTACGGAATACTCGGGGAATTGGACAAGGGAGGGCTGCTTTTTCGCGATGCATTAACCGTAACCGGAAAGACAATTCATGAAATGATCAAGGAGACTGATATAGGCGGCGGCCACAAGGAGCTTACCGAGGACGCCAAAAAAATAGTCCTTGCCGCACCCGCGGGAAAACGCACGACCGTCGGGATGTCCCAGAATGAGTTTTACAAGGAGCATGACACGGACCGCAGTGCGGGTTGTATCCGCGACGTGGCGCACGCATACAACAAGGACGGCGGACTTGCGGTGCTGTACGGCAATATTGCAGAAAAAGGCGGAATCGTAAAGACCGCCGGCGTGGATGAATCGATACTTCGTTTTACAGGCAAAGCCAAAGTATTTGACTCCCAGGAGCAGGCTGTCGAGGGGATTCTCGCGGACACAATCAAGCCGGGCGACATTGTGGTCATCCGCTACGAGGGACCGTCGGGAGGGCCGGGCATGCAGGAAATGCTCTATCCCACAACTTATCTCAAGTCAAAAAAAATGGACAAGGTGTGCGCTTTGATGACAGACGGCAGGTTTTCCGGCGGCACCGCGGGCCTTTCCATAGGCCATGTCTCGCCGGAAGCTGCGGCGGGCGGACTCATTGGCCTGGTGGAGGACGGGGATGAAATCAGGATAGATATTCCCAACAGGTCAATCGAGCTGGCAGTCGCGCAAAACGAACTTGAAAAACGCCGGGCAAAGATTCTGGCCTCGGGCGGTTTTGTGCCAAAGCGGGAGCGTCATGTTTCCCAGGCCCTGAAACTATACGCCATGTTCGCGACAAGCGCGGATCGTGGTGCTGTCCGGGACAGGGATAAAATCCGGTAGGAAGAACATGATGCTGCAAGAGCATCCCCACAGGCGTCTCAATATTCTGGCGGTCATTGAAGGTGTTATTGCCGGCTAACTGCCATCTTGGTAAAAGTTATTTGAAAAATTTATCAAGCATGGCCGTAACCTGTTTTTCCGTCTGGATACTCGCGGTTGCGGCAACCACCTTCCCTTTTTTAAAGTAAACCGTGAAAGGCAGACCCATAAACAAGGAACATTCCGGGAGTTCCTTGATCGCATCCGCCGCCGGAATATTAAAATCCATATCTCTGAATGCCACATGCAAATATTTCTTCTCCAGATTCTCCATGACACGGTAGACCGGAATGCACATAGGCCCCATTTTGCCGCAGCAAACCATGATGTTTTCGTTCTCCTTCAATGCAGATTCCATTTCACCGACTGTCTCCAGGTGTTTCAGTCCAGTCTTTAACATTTAATTCCTCCTCTCAATGGGAATTCCGATAACTTTTTATTGAAAATGGTTTTCATTTTTATTAAATTAGGTTATCCTGTACAGGCTGTCAAGGCGCCATTCCACGCGCCTGGCAATTGGACATAACACAGAAATACGATACAAGAAACATGGAGTTTTTTCTAAAGGGCTTAACACATGACAACACTGTATGAAAAATACTCGCAGAATCCCGTCAATGTCGGGCGGATGAATGATCCCATGGCGGCTGCGTGGAACAAGGGACCCTGCGGGGATACAATGGAAATGTTCCTGGCAATCAGGGACAAGACCATCATTGAAGCATGCTTTTTTACAGACGGATGCGGGGCCACATACGCCTGTGGCTCCCTGGCAACCCTGCTTGTTAAAAACCGAAGCATCAATGACGCGCTCGGTATTTCTCCCAAAGAGATCATAGACAAACTGGAGAACCTTCCTGCAGACCACCATCACTGCGCTATTCTGGCGGCAAGCACATTATACAAGGCAATCGCGGATTACATGCTTCAATATTGAAAGGAAAACATAATGCAGATGAATCAGGAACAGCAGGAACAGGATGAGCGCCTCAAGGCAAACCTGGGCCGCATCAAAAATAAAATTGTTGTTTTAAGCGGCAAGGGAGGAGTGGGCAAAACCACGGTTGCGGTAAATCTTGCGTATGCCCTTGCTTTGAAAGGCCTCTCTGTCGGCATACTGGATACTGACCTCCACGGCCCCAATATCGCGAAGATGCTCGGTATTGAGGGCGAGCAGCTTATGGGAGGTACCGAAGGAATCGAGCCGTTTCTTGCCCTGCCCAACCTCAAGGCCATGTCAATGGCTCTGCTGATCAAAGACCAGGACAGCCCCATTATCTGGCGCGGTCCTTTGAAAATGGCGACGATCAAGCAGTTCCTGAGTGATGTCAACTGGGGTGAACTTGATTACCTTATAATAGACTCGCCGCCTGGTACCGGGGATGAACCCTTGAGCGTCTGCCAGCTCATTCCGGATTTGGGCGGTGCCGTGATCGTAACAACTCCCCAGGATGTGGCGGTTCTGGACTCGAGAAAGACCGTCATGTTCGCCCGCCAACTCAAAGTCCCTGTCATCGGAATTATTGAAAACATGAGCGGGCTGGTCTGTCCGCATTGCGGAAAGAAAACAGATCTCTTTGGAAAGGGCGGCGGTGAAAAGGCCGCAACAGAACTCGTCGTCCCGTTTCTGGGCGAAATACCAATAGACCCGCTGATGGTCACGCATGGAGATTCGGGAAAACCCTTTATTCATTTTATGAAGGAGACGGAGACAGGAAAAATATTGAATGATATAGTCAAGAAGATCATCCAATTCGAGGCGGATTGACGGGAAAGGAGACTCTTCCATGGAAGGGCGTACTTTGCAGATTTTTCTCATCAAGCTAAAAAACGAGATCACCGAGCACCTGATCTACAAGAAACTGTCGGATAGCATTAAAGACACGCATAATAAAAAGGTCCTCGCCCAGATATCACAGGATGAGCTGTCGCATTACAATACACTGAAAAAATATACCCGGACCGAAATCAAGCCGAAGGCGTTTAAAGTCAATTTCTATTATATAATATCACGCATCTTCGGCATTTCATTCGGACTTAAACTCATGGAAAATGGAGAAGGCCTGGCTGAAAAAATCTATGGCACGCTTGCGGACAAAACAGAGGAATTAAAATCGCTCCGCATGGATGAACAGAAACACGAGAAGGAACTTTTGGATATTCTTTCGGAGGAACGGCTCGAGTACGCCGGATCAATCATCCTGGGGCTGAATGACGCGCTTGTTGAATTGACCGGGGCGCTCGCGGGGCTCACCCTCGCCCTGCAGAACAACAAGCTGATTGCCCTGGCAGGCTTAATCACAGGCTTTGCCGCATCGCTTTCAATGGCCGCATCAGGGTATCTCTCCGCCAAGGAGGAAGCCGGTGAGAACAAGGCTAAAAACCCGCTCAAGGCATCGTTGTACACGGGACTCACCTACCTCATCACTGTGGCCCTGCTCATCTTCCCGTATTTCATCTTTGACAATCCTTTTATTTCGCTCGCAGTCACGCTCGGCATCGCTGTCCTGATTATTTTCCTCTATACTTTCTACATAACCACGGCAAAGAGCCTCCCGTTCTGGAAACGCTTTCTTGAGATGGCCATCATATCTCTTGTCATCGCCAGCATAGGTTTCTTCGCGGGCATGGGCCTGAAAATTTTCCTCGGTGTGGAGGTATAAAAACATTGAGAATATTTATTATTGACAAACAGGAAAACATGAGCTATATTAACTAAACAGTTAGTTAGCAGGTAGAAATGGAAAAACACCCAGAAGAGAGCAGAGGGCGTATCCTTGCCGCAGCCAAAAAGGTATTTGCGCAAAAGGGATACAGTGGAGCCCGGATTGACGAGATTGCCGGTGAAGCGGCTGTGAACAAGGCATTGATCTACTACTATTTCAAAAGCAAGGAAGCCATTTTAAACGAGCTCTTTACGGTATTTTTCCGCCATTCAACGGAAATGCTGCTTGATTTTGTGGAAAGAGGAGGTTTTGCACAAAACCCGGAAGAAAACAAGCGCAAGTTTGAAATAGAGTATCTTGGCTACCTGGAAACCAATATGGATCTGTTAAAAATCATTGTTATGGAGTCCTTAAAAAGCGAGGCAGGAGAGATTCCCCTTTTCAAACTTGTTGACATCAGCGGGAATGCGCCGGGTGATCGGATGGAAAATATAAAAGAATATCTGGGTAAAAACAACATTGAGCAAAAACAGGAAATGGTGACGGAATTCTTTACGGGAATAATGCCATATGTATGCTACCTGGTTCTCAAGGACAAATGGTGCTCACATTTTCATATGACGCAGGCCGAACTTCGAAAATGTTTCGACAAAGCCATGGAGGAAACCCATGAGCAATACCACAAAAACAGGCCCGGGCAGGCATACTGATATTTTTTTACACAGTTCGTTAACTAACTATTTAGTTAGTTATTTAAATCAATAGACGGAGATGATCCATGAAAATCACGGGAATCGATGAAAAAAAATGCGCTGGCTGCGGATTGTGCATTCAAGCATGCATCGGTAACTTATATTCCAAAAACGGGAAAAAGGCAGTAGATTACGCGGACCCGAACCAATGGTGCACAGGATGCGGCCATTGCATTGCGGCATGCCCTGAAAACGCCATAACATATGAAGCTCATGAAAAAGCCTTGGAAATACCCGGCAAGGATCCATGCTTTGAAGACGCGTCAAGACTGCTCATGGGAAAGCGAACGGAGAGGAAATACAAAGACAAGGACATATCGAGGCCGGAACTGGAAAAAATCCTTGAGGTGATCCGCTATGCTCCAAGCGGCCACAATGCACAGCCTTGCGAGTACATAATCATCAAGGACAGGGCAGTTATTAAAATGCTGGCCGACATCACCATCCAGTCATTCAAGGCGTTTAAAACCGTCATCAGGTTGAGGAAACTGATGAAACCTTTTATCGCGAAAACTTTCTATGACATTTTGAACAATCCCGGGATAGCTTTGGGAATGGATGACATGATAAGCCAGTACGAAACCGGGAAAGACGTTATTTTCTTTAACGCGCCCGTTGTCATGGTCGTGCATGTGCCAGACATGGGGGCATTGTCATATGTCGATCCCGGTATTGCCATGACGCACGCAATGCTCGCCGCACACTCGCTGGGAATCGGGAGCTGCTGGATGGGGTTTGCCATGATGGCGGTTGCAAAGCACAAAAGAGTGCTGCAGGCGCTTGGAATTCCCAAGGACAGGTTTATTGCGGGCATAACAACCCTGGGATACCCGGTCAACAAATACCTGCGCCTGCCGGTGAGAAACGCGATCAAAGCGCAATGGATGTGAAGATGAACCAGAAATGAGGCGTATTGCTATCGTGTGCTTCACACAATCTTCATTTTTTCATGACACAAATCCGACCCTGCATGCTTACGTTTTCTTATAAAGAAAACCTGAAGCTTGCTTTGGGGAAAGGGAAGAACAATGAAAAATACAGTTTTTGCAGGAATTTTGGCCGCGACAATTGTGGCAATCTTTCCGTCCATTGCTGGCGCACAGACTACTGTGCTTACAGAAGCAGAAAAGGCCGGGATAATATTGATGCGGGAGGAGGAAAAACTCGCGAGGGATGTCTACCTCGAGCTTTATTACACATGGAAGATTCCTGTTTTCGCGAATATTGCGGCAAGCGAACAAACCCACATGGACGCGATGAAAAACCTCATTGCGCAATTTGGGCTTGCTGATCCTGTTAAATCGGATGAACTGGGTGCCTTTACCAGCAGGGAACTCGCCGGGCTCTATAAAGAGCTTATAACATTCGGCAATACGAGCGCGGAATCAGCGGTTATTGTCGGCGCCAGGATAGAGGAGTTGGATATTGCGGATCTCATGCGCCTTATCGGCGGAACAAAAAACACAAGCATCATCAGCGTATATGAAAATCTCCTGAAGGGATCAAGAAATCATCTCCGGTCTTTTTCCGGCCAGTTTGCCCGGTACGGAACGGTTTTCAAACCTGAATATATCAGTCCCGAACTGTATCAGCAGATCATCCGGTCACCAAGGGAACAGGGGCCATATGCAAACTGACGGGGCAAAGCTTGTCGTCCTGACAGATAAATTATCGAGGAGGTTTGTATGAAAAATAAGGGCGTCACGGCAGCACCGGACGCCCATTTTGTTTCATTTTGCTCCCACAAAATCCCGGGAACTGACTATAAAACCCTGGCTTACTTGTCCTTTTTGAAGCAGAGGAACCAGTCAAGGCAGTACTTGCCCTCTTCCTTGGTCTCCATCCGCTCCTTGGCAGCACCGCAGGACCCCGGGGTGGGAATAATGACATCTTCACCCGGACGCCAGTTTGCCGGAGTTGCCACACTGTCCTTGTCCGCCTTTTGCATGGCCTGAATCATGCGCTTGATCTCGTCCATGTTTCTGCCACATGAAAGCGGATAGTAAAGAACTGCCCGCACAATAGCCTTTGGATCTATGAGAAACACGGCGCGGACCGCCTGGGTGGTAGAAGCGCCCGGCTGAAGCATGCCATACATTTTAGCGATCTCCATCTTGATGTCCTCTATGACCGGGAAGTTCACCTCGAGATTCTTCATTCCCTTCCATTCTATCTTTTCCTTGATGGTCCGCAGCCACGCGATATGCGCGTAGATGCTGTCAATGGAAAGACCGACCAGCTCAGTATTGATTTTCCGGAAATCCTCCTGCATTGAGGCAAAGGTCATGAACTCGGTGGTGCAGACCGGGGTAAAGTCAGCCGGATGGCTGAATAGGATCACCCATTTCCCCTTATACTGCTCGGGGAACTTGATTTCTCCCTGAGTGGTCTTTATCACGAATGACGGTGCTGGATCGCCGATCAAAGGCATCCTGTTCTGTGTTACATTTTCTTCCATAAACTATCTCCTTCTCTCACTTTAATTGGAATTCCATACAGAATCCGCCTGATATATGAGAAACACGGGTAAACATCATCCCGCGTGAGACATACAGTTTAATTAATGGCCGCCGCAGACCATTTCCTCTGACATTTTTGCAAGCCTGCCGGCCACAAGTTCCTGAAGGGCTTCTCCCACCTGCGCGTGCGTGTTGTCGAAATACACGTCAATCCCGGCTGCATTGAAACCTGTCAGGGGACGCAAACCCATTCCACCCGCTATAAGGGCGTTTACCTTCTGGTCTGAAAGCATTGTGACCGGCACAAGACAACCCCCCTGTGAATGCTCAACATTGGGTAGAGCGGAGACTGAATCCACTTCCCCGTCCTTCAGATCAATAATGGTAAATACATCGCAATGTCCGAAATGCCCGGACCGTTTTCCTTCAAGCCCGCCCTTGCCTTCAGTCGGGATTGCCACTCTGCCGTTCTTCATGAATCACTCCTGTTAATGAAAATGGTTTCCATTATTATGATATTGATATTTAAGCCTGTAGTCAAGAAAAAGCAGGTTGTTTTTGTCACAACATGCATTAAAATGATTATTAAAGTGCCTGATCAGATCACAAGGCGGCAGGCAGGAGGCAAATCATGGAAAAGAGAACTATGATTATTCTATCCCTTGTTACAGTCATCCATGCCCCCATTTTTGCACAGGATTTTTCAGATTTGAGCTTCAGTCTGAAAGCCGGTCCTGAATATTTTGAATCAGCCATGGCAATATCTTTTCTTCACGGGAAAGTCATGATCCCGGAACTGGATGATACAACAAGAGCGGTACAGGGGGGGGATCAATACAGGCTGTACAAAATTGTTACGGAAAACAGCATTCCATTTCTGCTCATCCCGGAACGCTCACAGAAATTCGTCATGTTCACAAACGGAGAATATCTCCTGCTGTATGACAAAAACAACCTGCTCAAGTATGAGGCTGGTGATACATATCCTGGCCGGAATCTGGTGATGGTCAAGGCCACGTACACGGCAACTTCATTCCTGGAGGAAAAGCTTGCGTCCGGGAATGTAAGTTATCCGGCGGAAAACCTGGGGGACTACTCGCGGCTTGAGAAGCCATGGGTCAACGGAGGCAACCGTTATGCCACAGGTGATAAAATTACAATCACCTTCAGCGAACCTGTATCGCGGCTCTGGATTTCCAATGGATACGTGTCTGCGGACAAACCACAGTACTTTGCTTTCAATTCAAGGGTAAAAAAAACCAGGATCGCGGATTTGACAAACGCAAACAGCTTTGATTTTGTACTGAAAGATACTCCAGACCTGCAGTGTTTTGATCTGCCAGCACCCGCCTTAAAAGTTGAAATCACTATACTGGAAGTTTACCCTGGTACAAAATAAAAGGACACATGCATTAATTTCATCCTGGGCGAAAGGCATGAAGTGCCGTATCTTGGACCCCAGGGCATGGATGTCATGCCGCCTGCAGAGCGGTAAAATCCGCAGACCCGAGATACAGCAACTCACAAAATCATTTTCCACATTCAGACTCTGGTTTTTTGTTTCAAATCGGGATATAAATACCATATTAAACCCTTGGAGACATTCATGATCAAATTTGTATATTTAACAATGATTCTTCTTGGAATGACAATTGTATCACCTGCCATGCTTTTGGCACAGACAACGGCAAATGACGCCACGGCGGTTGACCAGTCACCATCATCGGCTACAAGCACAATGCGATCCCATGATCCTGTGCTCATGCTTGCCGCAACAGGAATAGTCTCAATGGCATTCGGCGAATTCGGGGAGATTGCAGCGGCGGGTGCAGGAGGTGAACTCAGCTTTGAGGCAGACAATTTGATCTTCAGCGGGCTTGCCCTCAAGTTTGCATCAAGAATCGGAAATGTCGTGGAATTATCACCCTTTACGGACAGTTTCTGGCAATTCGGTTTTTTTCTTGGCGCGGGATACAGAATTGAGCTGGGAGAAGTTCTCGTGTTCACACCGCTAGTATCAGGCGGCTACCTGTTCCATGTCATAGACTCGGGTGGAGAGACATATTTGTTCGGGGATCCTGCGGCAAGGGCAGAATTGATGTTGTCATGGGAATTCAAGGATGATTTTATCGTGCAGTTTTCGCCGCAGGCCCACATGTTCTTTGAAGAAGACCGGATCGGTTTAATCCTTGGATTTGGTTTTGGCCTTGCCACATCCTTCCGCTTTCATTCTGATTCTTCCGGAGGCGGCTTTTACCGCACCATCCAGCTGTTCCGCGATAATGAGTTTTTCTCACCCAATGGGGATGGCGTAAAAGATTCGGTAAAAATAATTGCAGCAATCGTGCGCTCGTATGATTCATTCACCCTGCAGATATTGGACTCTGCCAATAAACCAGTTCTCACTCGCACTGGCGGGCCTCTTGATCCTGTGGATTATGAGTGGAAAGGCATGCTGGAAAACAATGAGGTCGCTCCGGATGGTGTTTATTGCGCGCTTTTGACCACAAACAGCAATGGTGTTATGCGCAAGACAACAAGCCCCTCCTTCACATTGGACAAAAAGGTCATTGAAGCTGGCTTAAAAATTATTCCAGGCAATATTTCTCCAGACAACGATGGAGAAAATGACACTGTCGAGTTTATCATTACAACCGCAGACAATGAAACTCCTGATTCCTGGATACTCTCAATCATTGATCCGGCAGGCAACCTCTTCAGAAAATACCATGGAACTCATGCCATACCCAAATCGATTGTCTGGGACGGCCGTTCGCCCACCGGCGAACTTGTCCAGTCAGCGGACATTTACCCTGTTACAGCCAGTTTATCAGACGCAGCTGGAAATAAAACAAACCTTGACGGGAAAGTAATTTCAGACATCATTGTTTTGCGGCAGGGCGGCAGAATGAAAATAATCATTCCATCAATCAACTTCCCGGGCGATTCCGCGAATTTCCATGAGGGTTCCGCAGAACAGGTAAGAAAGAACGCCGAAATCATAGCCAAGGTAGCGGAGATACTCAATAGATTTCCCAATGTGAAAATCAGGGTGGAAGGATTTGCCATTAATATTACAGGCACCGATCCGGAGAGCATATCACGTGAGAACATCAATGAATTGATTCCGCTGTCCCAAAGGCGCGCAGACAATATCCGCGCGGAGATAATCAGGCTGGGTATCAAATCAGAGAACATCGCCGCGTACGGCCGCGGCAATGCAGATCCAATTATTCCGCCTTCCGACAAGGCCAATGTCTGGAAAAACCGCAGGGTTGAGTTTATATTGGATATAGAAGAGGATAAATAATATGCGAAAATGTCCATTAAATTTTCTTGTTTTGCTCATGATTCCTTTCATGTTTCTTGCCTGCAGCAACATGCTGGACTGGTACGCTTCTAATGAATTTCTCAATCTCTGGCTCCAAAATACAGGACTCATTACTGTGACCAGAAGCAGCGCGCCGTTTCCTGTCCAGGAGGATATTGCCTGTAATGGAAATGAATTCGCCATATTTTCTGATGCGACGAATGTTTTTGCAAACACATCAAATGAAATCTACTTCACCAGGGTGGATTTTGAGGGAGACCAGGTCGGCAGTACTGTCCAGATCTCAGAAACCAATACAAGCGCAAGCAGTCGCCCCCGGGCAGTCTGGAACGGGAGTTCATATGCAGTGGCCTGGATTGACGCAAGGCTTGGCGCCCCCCAACTGTATTTCACAAGAGTCAGTTCTGACGGCATAAAAATCGGCGCTGACATTCAGGTTACCTCCTGTTCGGCTGGCAGCAGCCTTGCCAATCACAGAATAGCATGGTCCGGGAGCAGTTTTGGAATTGTCTGGCAGGATTCCAGGGACGGCAACCAGGAGATCTATTTTGCCCTCCTGGATTCCGCAGGAGTCAAGCAGGGTTCTGACATGCGGGTCACGGAAGACACAGCGGTGTCCAATTTCCCTGTCATTCAATGGGACGGAAATGGATTTGGCATTTTCTATTCAGACACGCGCCCTGGTGTTTCCAACATTTATTTCTCCCGCATGAAGTCTGACGGTTCCAAGGATACATCAACCGGTGATGTTGCGGTGACAGACAAATCAGTGAACACAATGGTTTCAGACTGTGCATGGAACGGATCAGAATACCGTCTTGCATGGTACCAGGAATATTCTTTGGGATTGTATTCAGTGCATACTTCATTGGCAAAAACAACAGGACATCTGACTGGCAAAACAATTCAGTTTGACAATGCCTCTTCCTCGGCAACATCGCCATCAATTGACTGGAACGGATTTGGATATGCCCTCGCATGGCGCGGTGTCCGAGGCAGCAACATCTCAATCTGTTTTAACAAGTTTACAGATGAGGGAGGCATTTCCCCAAGAGAGTATGTTTTTCCCCCGGACAGCATTGATGATTCCTTCCCGCGCGTTTGCGCAGATGACAATGTGTTCTGTACAGTATGGAATGTATCAACAAATGCATATAGAATTGGAACTCTTGCAAACTCCACAACAGATCCTGACGCCTGATTTTTCTTTTCAGGCATTTTTTTACTGAAAGCCTTGCGGCATTCCCCGGGTATTAATCATTAGAAGGAGCCGTAATGAAAAATCATAATGCCATATGTTGCCATGTCCTGCTGCTTGCCGTTTCCTGCATGCTTACCGCAGTATGCATACTTGCTTCTGGATGCCTACTCTCCTGTCAGGAACAGGAGATCCGCATCGCAAGCTATAATGTGGAGAACCTCTTTGATGACAAAGATGATGGTACAGAATACCGCGAGTATGATCCGGGTCTTGGCAAATGGAACACTTCACTCTACAAACTCAAGCTTGATTCTGTAATCCACGCAATCCAGACAATCAAGCCTCTTCCGGACATACTCTGTTTACAGGAAATAGAAAATAAAAACGTACTTGATGCGCTTGGCAGACAACTCGGTTATGAATACCGCGCGCTGCCCTCAGTTTCCGGGATCCCGGGAGATGAATGCGCCACAACCGTAGGCATTTTATCGCGCCATCCTGTTGTGCGCACAGCATCGCACCAGGTGGCGCAGGTGCCGCAGGTGGCGCAGTTGAGTGACCTGGATGGAAAACCGGTGCGCGACATTCTGGAAGCGGAAATTATACTTTCAGACTCACCAATAGTCATTTTTATCTGCCACTGGAAATCAAAATCCGAGGGCGCAGAAATCACAGAACCAGCGCGGCAAGCGGCCGCCTTGACCATAAGCAACAGGGTCTGCAATCTGCTTGCTGCAAGACCCGCATTGCGCATCATAATAGCAGGAGACCTGAATGAATCGCATGATGAATATGGTAAAATACAAGAAGCCTACCAGACCGCGCTGATGCCGGCAGATGGATTGACAGCGCCTTCAATAAACCCGGCTGAAAGCCTGTTTCTTGCGGCATCAATAGAGAAATCCGGGCTCATCGGCAAAAGGCTTTTTTATTTCGAGCCATGGTATTCCATTACTGAAACCGGAATATCAGGAAGTTATGCGTACCAGAAGCAATGGCAGGCGCTCGACCACATTCTGCTTGTGGGTGATTTCACTTCAACCGGAGATCTCATGTTCAAAAACTTTTTTGCACACACAGCGCCTGAACTGGTATGGGAAGAATCGGGATTACCCCGTTCCTGGAAAACAGACTCCCCTTTTGAAGGCGCATCGGACCATCTGCCGGTTGTAGCGGAGTTTGAAATAGACAGACTTGTCGCCAACCATAAAAATCAATAAAATGGTTAAAAGGAGCTTGCCTTATGGGAAAATCAATAATGATGCTTCTTCATGCGGGATTTGTCATTATTCTTGCAAATGCATGCGCAAGCTCATCCAGCATCCAGGCTCAGGTCTTATACCAGGCGGTCCCCGCAGGTACAAATATGCCAGACCGTGCATACAGCCTGTTGATGAAAATCCCCGGACAATTCCTGGAACTGATTGGCGGCAGTCTCCCTGACAAAAATGGTCTGGTGGGAGACAATAAGGGAGGCTATCGTTCACCTGCATTCCAGCGCGGCGCGGCCCGCGCCATGATGAATGGAATTCTATGGAACGACAGGCGTATCATTGACGATAGCCTCAGGGCATTTGACGAGGTTTTTAAAAGACAGGATGGCCCTGGCCGCTTTGGCGGGGACAACACGCCAAATGGAGTTGCCTTCTGGCTGTGCGAGGCCAATCAGGCGCTTCTCCTTATGCAGGAAAGTTCCCTGGCCGCAGACTACGCAGCAAGAGTTTCTTCCTACATCCCGAAAATTCACAAGGCCGCCCTGTGGCTGGGCCAGCGGGAACAAACTGAGCGCCTGCTGCGCGAGGATGCATCCGCGCCAAATCGCCTGATCTTTGACGCGCTCGCCTGTGCGCTTTCAGGATTATTGTGCAAAGATGAATCCCTGATACAAACAGGGAGGATGTTCCTGGACAGGGCGATGGCCTTGTATCGTGCGGAAGACGGCGTATTCCTTGAAAAGAACGGCCATGACTCAAGCTACCAGGCCGTGAATGCCTGGCTGCTGCAAGTGTGGATTATTTATTTCCCGGAACCCACATTTGAACAAGCCGCGGCCAGGGCAGTGCGCTGGGAAATCGGACGCATTAAAGAGGATGGAAGCGTGGATACAGCCGGAAATACCCGCACCGGTCTCGGGCAGGAAATGTGGCAGGGCCGCGTCAAGGATGTCAATTTCGCGGAGGTGCTCCGGTGCATCCTCTACTTCCGGGTCCGCACCGGTGACACAGAAGCCATACAGGCCGCCACCAGGTTATCCAATTGGATCAGGCAAAAGAAATAACCAATGTCAACACACTATTGGCAGGCAAACCGGCGACAAACAGATTCCAAGAAAGTGTTTGAAAGATTCCTATGACTATGGTATAATAAAAACTAAATTAACTTACGAAAGGGGTACTTTATGAGTGATCAAGGTTCCGGGAAAAGTCTTCCTATAGTTCCTAGTGGATTTGCCTCCCTGATTTTAGGAATCAGCGGATGCTGCTTTGGATGGCTCTATGGATTTCCAGGAATAATTTTAAGCGTCATCGGCATGATTCTTGCCGGCAAGGGGAAAAGGGCTGTCGCAGAAAAACCAAACGGCTACAGAATGGCCAATATCGCCAAAGCGGGCGGCACATGGAGTCTTGTCGGTTTAATACAGGGTATTATCCTGACTGTTATTTATATGGCCGTCATTATCATGGCCGTGATATACAATAGTTAATTATTTTCCCTGATCAAAATCAGATCCCGGAACCATTTCTTTTATGGTTCCGGGGTTTTTCACAAGAGAATAGATTTCGTGAGTGACAGAGATTTTTCACAAGTCAAAAGACTGCCCGTTCTGCCAAAATCAGTCGCATCCCTTGTTGTGGGAGTCCTCAGCTGCGAGATGGGTTGGGCATATGGAATTCCCGGCATCATTCTCGGCGCAATCGGGCTGTCTATGGCTAACCAGGCGCAAAGAGCGGCTGCGACATATCCCAATGCCTACCGCGGGTATAAGCTTGCGGAATCAGGATGCATCTGGAGCATGGTTGGACTTGTACAGGGGATAATACTTACAGTGGCCTATGTGGTTTTTTTCATTTTCATCGCAGCGTATGCTGTTGCAGACTCATACAGCTATAGATAATTACATATACAAGAAGTAAAATCTATGCCTCTTTTCACAAATATCTTCCATGCCGCTTTTATTTATACTTTTCCAATCGTCTGTTTAGGTCACGCGCTTTTCCCTTCAAACGCTCAAGATCTTCAATAGTAAATCCCTCCCACTGCATGGCGAAAAGCGTATTGTTGTGGCACAGCGGATCTTCTGCAATGGGAAAGCGCGAAAGCTTCACGCTTTGCTGCCAGAGTGCAGAGCCGGGAATTGGTGAATATTCGGAAACATACGCGTGTGCCCCGGATGCATGAACTGCCATAATCGCCTCCTCTGCCTCTTCTGCGTATTGTCCCGGCAACCCGGCCAAAAGGTAGGCGGTGATTTCATGATTGGCAAAACCCGCCTCATGAAGCATGGAAAGCGCATCAGGCAGCATTTCATGAGTGAATTTGTTGTCATGTACAGAATGGAATTCGTTCCGTGTGCTTTCTACCCCAAAGCGCAGGTCCCTGAAACCCGTCTTCCTCATGAGCATGGCAATCTGTGGAGTAAGAAGAGAAATATGCATTCCATTTGGAGTATAAAAATCCAGTTTTAATCCTGAGTCCGCGATGGCATTCAGAAAGGGAATGATGCCGCGATCAGCATCATACAGAAGTGCATCATCATAAAAAGCGAAATTCGTGATACCGAGTTTACGGTGGATGACGCATACCTCGTTAAAGAGCGCCTCAGGATCTCCAGGCAGAAAGGCGCCTGAAACAGCTACTGACGCGCAATAGGAACATTTCATTGGACAACCTGAATGGAGCCTTATACCCGCGGCGTCAAGAAAACCATCGCGAACAAT
The DNA here is from genome assembly GCA_003818675.1 of Spirochaetaceae bacterium. The sequence goes on along the minus strand of RPPD01000003.1, from coordinate 1,234 downwards.
AAGCTGGCTTTCAGGCGGGCCTGCATATGCTTTGCCCGCACCAGGAACCGGCAGCCCGCATTTTTCCAGGACAGGCGCAAGCCCGGTAAAGCCGTCTCCGGCAACAACATAATCCGCTCCACAGTTATTTTGCGCATGAGCGCGGCATAATATCGAGTACACGCCGCCAAGGACAACCGGCACGTTTGGCAGGTTTTTTTTCACGCAATCTATTGCCTCGATCACCCCGGGATACCAGTAGGTCATTCCCGAGCCTACAAGCACAATATCCGGCCTGCATTGCCTGATCCGCTTCTCCATTACTTCATGAAGAATTCCGTATCGCGCAAAGTGTCTTTTCACAGGGCCGAATACCGCAGGCCTTTCTGCAACCTGGCGAAAAAATTTACCTGTGCCATTCTTCTGACGAATAGGGACACCAAAATGCGCCAGACTCCGCGACTCGGTGTAATCCAGGCAGTTTATGAGATTAACATCATATCCGGAATCGTCAAACCATTTGCCGAGCCTGAGCAAACCGAATGGTTTCAGGAAAAGGTCAAAGAGCGCGAAGTCATATACTGGCGGCCACAACAACAGGACTTTCGGTTTCACAGCATGTCAAGAATAGCCGCGCCATATTTCAGGGTCAATACACATTTGAAACAAGGTAAAATATACCTAATGGCATGTTGTTTTTTTTTAATAATGGGCTACATTTATCTGGTGGTGAACAGGACGCTTTGGGCGTCCGCTTGAGCGTTTGCATGGACTGACGCCGCCACCCTCGGGAGAGCAAAACGAGTCTACGTATGATGAAAGATACGTAATTGACGGCGATCCTGGCTGTGCACAGGATATATGCTGTTTACAGACTGGAGGGTGGGAAAAAACATGCAAATGTTTAAAAAGATAATTATCACCATTTTATTCATTTTTTTCACAGTGCTACCTGGATTCACTACACCGAATGTATCAAAAGAGACAGAGGTCTTCCAGGAAGCCGAGAGTTTTTACTATTCAAAAAATTACCCGCTCGCGCTCGAGACCTTCACGGAGTTTGCAGACCGCTTTCCGCTTTCGCAGCTGGTGCCCGATGTCCAGTACAAGCGGGCGCTCTGCATGTTTCACATGAAGCGCTTTGATGATTCATTTGCCCTTTTCGAAAAAATAGAGCAGCGTCTTCGCTCCACGCGCTACCTTGACTTCATCTCGTTCTGGAAAGGGATGATTCATTTCCAGAAAAAAGAGTATG
>RPPD01000002.1 GCA_003818675.1 Spirochaetaceae bacterium | reverse complement strand
TTGTCACAGGAACGGAGGAGATACCGGTAGAGCCTGGTAAAGCCATTGTCAATTCATGGATTGCAGAAGATTTGGGTCTTTCATATGGTGCCCGTATCAACCTCACTTACTATTATCCAGAAACAGATAAATCCCTTCTGCAGAAAAGTGCTCAATTCAGCGTTTCTGATATTTATTCCATAAACATGTATCCCTTTTCCTTAAAGCTGATACCTGATTTCCCGGGATTGACTGATGCAGCCAGCTGCAGGGACTGGAATTCAGGTGTTCCGATTGCACTTGATAAAATAAGGCCAAAGGATGAAGAATACTGGGACTTTTTTGGTGCCACGCCCAAACTAATCATATCATACCAGGACGCACTTGATATTTTCGGGAATCGCTTTGGGCAAGCCACAGCACTCGTATTCCCCCTTCAGACAGACACTGACCTGCTTGAGACTGAATTTCGCGCATATTTAAAGGCGCCTGTTCTTGGGATCACGGTTTCACCAATAAAAGATCTTGGTATGGAATCCGCTTCGGGTAGCACAGATTTTGGCGGATTGTTTACCGGAATGAGCATATTCATTATTGCGGCATCACTCCTTTTGTGTTCTCTTTTGTTCTCATTCCTCCAGGATTCCCGTAAAACTGAAACAGCCCTCTTCTTTTCAACCGGGTTTCCAAAAAATACGCTTGCCATTATTAGATTTGCTGAATGCGGCATAGTCTCTCTTGCCGCCTGCTTTGCAGGTATGGTTGCCGGATATCCAATCGCCATGCTTATAATCGCTGGATTGTCTACAATCTGGCAGGGAGCTGTCGGTGAAACTGTGATTTTCTTTCACACCACAACATTTTCACTTTCTACAAGTTTCATCGCTGGTTTTTTTGCGACCATGACGAGTCTCGCAATTGCATTAATCCGTGATTTCAGAAAAAATCCCGCACTTCTTTTTTCACAGTACGGAATATATAACACTGATTTAAAAAGACACAACCTTTTCTCCCGTTTTATCATTTCATCTGCGTTTGTTCTTGCTGGTATTTTGTCAGCGCTTCTTTTCAGCGCAACCGGTTTGCAGGCCGGGGCTTTCTTTGTGTCAGGAATTCTGTTGTTCACAGGCATGATCATGCTTTGTGATTCTATTCTTTTATTTCTCTCCCGATACAAGGCACTGATTCACCGCTCCATTTTTGGAATTGCAATATCAAATCTCTTACGCAGTAAAAAACGCAGCCTCGCCGCAGTGATTCTTTTGGCATCAGGACTGTTTGTGGTGGTTTCAGTCGGTGCAAATAAAACAGAGATTCCTAACAGTTTGAAAATGGATTCCGGTACAGGAGGATACACCCTTTACACCCAACTCTCCATGCCAATTTTTGGCGAATCTTCTGACCAGAGATTCGCAGAACTTTTTGGCCTGCAGGGCACGCCAATGTCAGATACAAGTTTTGCGGCAATAAAAGTGCATGAAGGCGATGATGGAAGCTGTCTTAATCTCAACAAGCCGCAGGAGCCTGCTGTATTGGGAATTGATCCGCAGCTGTTTGCCACACGAGGTTCATTCTCATTCACCGACAGTATAACTCATGATAATACGAAGAATCCATGGCTTCTTCTTGATTATGCCGGTCCTGATGATGTTATTCCCGCAATCGCAGATCAGACTATGATCACATGGAGTCTTGGGAAATCACTTGGTGATCGCATTTCTGTCAGATCCGGGGATGGCACACCCATAGATATTGTCTTTGTAGCCAGTTTATCCAATTCCATTTTTCAGGGCGGTATTCTTGTATCCAGTCGAAGCTTCAGGAAACTTTTTCCCTCTCATAGCGGTATAACCCGTCTTCTGATTGACACACCGGATAATACCAAAGATGAGGATACAACAATTTTTTTCCAGGATCGGCTTAGTGGTTTTGGAGCAGAAGTCATCACAACGAGCCAGCGCCTTGCACTTTTTCACGAGGTTGAAAACACATATCTCCTCATTTTTCTTGCTCTGGGTGGATTGGGAGTTATTCTCGGATCAGCTGGATTTGGGCTTATAATATTAAAAACCATGAATGAACGGGCAGCTGAAATTGCGATGATGCAGGCAATGGGTTTTTCAAAAACTACTACAAGAATCATTCTTTTGTTGGAGCACCTTTTGCTTTTACTGGCCGGGATCCTCTGCGGATTTGTTCCCGCCATTGTAGCGCTCATCCCTTCGGAAATAACATCTGTTAAGGATTTCCCATGGATTCAGGCCGGACTTCTGGTTTTTTTGGTCGGATTATTGTCTTTTTCATTCATGGCAGCGGTTACCTTTGCAGTAACCAGGCGTGATATACTCCCTGTACTCAAGTCCGAATGACAACTACAAAATCCTTACAGCGCCCTCTTCACGTATTGAGAGCTTTATTACAGATCCTTCTCCAAAAAGTTTTTCCATGAGCAGGACATAGTCTCTTGCCTTTTTCTCTGGTACATAGACCTGTATTGTACCCGTAAATCCGCCACCATGCACCCTGCAGGCTCCATCATCACCCAGAAATGCCTCTGTTACGGCCAGTGCAAGCACTATATTTTGTCTTTCAGGAGAACCAGGCAGCATACAGTTCTGCAGAAGTCTCCATGAGGAACTGCCAGATTCTTTCACCAGGCCAAAATATTCCAATTTCATCCTGGCCGAAAGCATATCCACGGTTTTTGCCACACGTTTATTTTCAGCGAAAAAATGAAGGGCGCGCATGAGCGCACGATCAGACAGGGATTTGCGCAACAATGCAATACTTTCCAGGAAATCCCTCTCTGATACTGACCTGAGGGAATCTTTTTTAAAAAACAATGCGGCGTCTTTCATTTCTTTAGGTATGCTTGCGTATTCATTTGTGAGATCAGCATGGCTTCCTCCGCACAGAACAACAAAAAGCGAGTATCCGGTAAAACCTGTTACACCCGCTATTTTTTTCACTGCGGGTTTTACTGCGTCTTTGAAATCAATGAACACAGCGCCGCCGGATGCGCAGGCAATCTGGTCCATAAGCCCGCAAGGTTTCTTGTAAAAATTGTTTTCTGCAAATTGTGAACAGATTGCGATTGTCACCGGATCTATCTTTCCGCTGTTGTACAAATGATTGAAAATACATGCTATAAGCACTTCAGTTGCCGCGCTTGAGCTCAATCCTGATCCTGCGGGAATTATGCTTTCCGCAACAGCAATAAAACCTCCTGTGGCGTACCCGGAATTCCTCAAGGCAACAGCCACACCCCTGATCAAGGCACGTGTTGTTCCGATTTCATCATCATGCGGCTTCAGATCATCAAGCACAACAATAAAAGGCGCGTCATATCCCCTGCTGTGAAGAATCACTTTGTTGTCTTGAGTCTTTGCAACTGCCGCTGTGATGTCAAGGTTAATCGCTGCCGCAAGCACCATTCCATTATTGTGGTCAGTGTGATTGCCTGCAAGCTCTGTTCTTCCAGGCGCTGTAAAAATTGACATATCGGAATCCGGGCAGAGCTCTGACAAATGTGAAACAATTCTTGAAAGACGGGCATCATTCTCGTGTGCTGGAAGCCCTCTCCAGAGTGAAAGACCTGAAAACTCGTGCTGTTTTATCCTGTCATGGCATTCTTTATATTTCATGCAGACTTAAACTCCGTAACTTTAATATCACCATTACCACAGTTAAATATTGCTTTTCTTCCAGTATTTCCACCCACTTTTACTTCCAAATAGCAACTATCAGAATAACAGCATATTTGGGGGCCATGTCAAGAAGGTTTTTTCCAAAGACGATGCTGGGCATTGTCACGCGAAGCATTCTTGAATTGGTCAAATACTGTGCAATTTTTGATGCAAGCACATTTGTCATCTCCCCAAGGAAATCCTTATCAAGCTCCCGTGATTTTTCCTCTGTAAACTCTTCTTCAGGCAAAAATGCCCTGACATACAGCATGATAATTGATACTTCCCGATCAGACGGGTATTCCATTTTTTCATGTATTTTTATGCATCCAAAGTTCTAATGCAACTTATTTTGACTTTATTTTCAAGTCATGTTCAAGAACTGCACCCTCCTGTTCGATATTTAAAAAGGGGATATAGTACAGTGATAATTAGAAGAAATGGCATAGTTTTACAGATAGCAACTATATTGCTTATAGCGCTTGTTTCCTTGTTTTCAACATCCTGTGCAGGCTCCAACCATCTTTATAAAGAGGCATATTCCTCCTATATTTACAAAGACTACACGCATGCCATGGAATTACTTGATTCTATCATCAAGAATGATCGGGGATACACACAGGCATATCTTCTGAAATCCACAATTTATGAACTTCAGGGTGATATGGACAATGCCCTCAATGTTCTCATTGCGGCAAAGCAATCCCCAAATGCAGATGAAAATGTTTCTTTTAATCTTGGAAATATCTATTTCATGCAACAGGAATATGTAAAAGCAGCTGATGAATATTCCCAGGCACTCAAGTTGAATCCAGGATTTTTGAAAGCATTGCTAAACAGAGCCAATTCCTATATGAAGCAGAAAAAATACCGTCTTGCCCTGACTGATTACCAGTCATTCCTTGCATTAACACCAGAAGGCTACGATAATGTCAGGAAACTTGTCATACTTCTTGCACAAGATCTCGCCGCCATAGGCCAATAAGACATTTCATACTTTTTACAATCATTCCTTGACAATTGCCTCATGTCGTCTTAGAGTTTTTTTATCACGATGATGAAGGAGGCCTGTTATCAAACGCAATATTGTATTGAGTGTATGTTTGACACTTCTTATTCTCCCGTCTGTTTTATTTTCTGAAAACGATGTCTTTGCCCAATCTGACATTCTGGATAAGACGGGTAAATACCAGGAGGACAAGTCTATTCTCTTGTCCGCTGAGGACAAAATTACAGATCCAGTCGGTAAGGCTGAACTATACTGGAGGCTTTCCAGGGTCTGGCTGAATATCGCAGAAACGGATTTTTTGGCGAAACGCATCAACACTAATGCAGCTTTAAAACTCTATGAAGAGGGAGAACGCTGGGCTGACAAGGCCATCTCATCAAACAGCAGAAACGCATCGGCCTATTTCTGGAAATCCGCCAATGCCGGCATGTGGGGACAGACAAAGGGCATTTTGGATTCTCTTTTCAAGGCCCAGCCCATGAGCGACAATCTCAGGCTCTGCCTGAAAAATGATCCTTCATTCTTTGACGCTTTTTATGTTCTTGGTGAATTGTATGAAAAACTTCCAGGATGGCCCATATCCTTCGGAAATATAGAGTATGCCGTATCCCTGGGCCGCAAAGCTGCAGATCTCATGGATACAAAACTCCGTTCTGGTGTAATAAAAATCAAGTCGTATGTCGTTTATGTTTCTCTCGCTTCACATCTCTGGATCAGAAACTGGGATCAGGCACGCCGCGTCTCCTCAAAACCGGATCTTTTACGTCAATACAATGAAAAGTCTGATTATGTAGACCGCAACTGCTTTTATGAGGGAACATTGAATCTGAAAAACATGCGCGACAGGGACGAGGCGATGGAGATCATAAATATGGTTATAAGGGAGCTCGAGGCCATTCCCAACCGCAGCACAGCCCAGGAAAAAGATCTGAGAAAAGCCCGCGAGACTCTTGCCGGTTTCAGGTAGACAGGCAAATCTTCCACGGTTCGATTCCCATACTGCTATCAATGTAAATGGCCGGCATTTCGCCGGCCATTTACATCAAGCGAGCGAGGGGAATCGAACCCCCGGCACAAGCTTGGGAAGCTTGGGTATTACCATTATACGACGCTCGCAACAAAATGAACTATAAACAAATATTTTCAATTTGTAAAGAAGTTGACCTTTTCGTTAATCCAGGCCAATAAACAGGCGTCAATATGTCTTAACACGTTCAGGAGCTTTTTCCTCTCCCGCAAGTGTAAGGATTATTGAGGCGCCCTTGTCAGCCCTGTAGGGTATTGAGAGCTTTCCGCCATACCTCACCTGGTCAAGAATGGTCACGCGACGATCTTCGACCTGAATTTCGACCTTGACCTGCACTACCGAACCATAATCAGGTATGGTTGTTGAATACAATCCAAAGACTTCATTTGCTCCTGCCGGAGGCGCTTTTACCATCTCAAGGGCAAGCACAGTATCAGGCCCAACTTTTTTACCAGGCTGTATGCTCTGCGATACTACAATTCCTGGCCCCTCTGAACCTGATTTATTTTTTATTGTAAATACAAAACCGATATTCTGAGATGTTAATTCCTGAATGACACTCAGGTAATCCCGACCTGTATAATTTCCAAGTGTGACTTCACGCAGCTCCATCCCTTTGCTCACTGTTAGTTCCAGATAAACAGTCCTGTCCGAAAGTGGGGCGTCTTTAAGCGGGTATTGGGCTATAATGGTACCCTTTGGTGTTCTGTTTGAAACATAGTTAATTGGTTTTTTGATTTCCAGGAGGTAGTGATTCCCTGATCTGAAAGTCTCACGTATGATCATTTCAACATCCTCTATTTTTTTACCTATGTAGTTGCCCACCTTGTCAATCGCAGCGCCCTTGCTGACCCACAGTTCAACAACACGGCCCACACGAACTTTTTTCAGGCTTTCCGGATCCTGTTTGTAAATTTTATCCCGCTGCTCCTCTGAGCCCGTATATTCAAAATGGAATCTTGTGAAAAGCTTCTTGTTCTGCAGAATGACAATAGCGTCCCTGAAATCCTGTCCCACGAAGTTGGGTATCACTGTTTCATCAAGACTCGCTACCGTCATCATGAAAACAACAATTGCGATAAATGCAGTAAATACAATAAATCCGATGAAAATGTATATAAAATTCTTGAAATTCTTCAAGGATGAGTTGTCATCAGGATTTGGAAGTATCCTTCGTAAAAAATCACCTATCTTGAAAAAAATATTTTTGATAACCTCAAAAACCTGCATTGGTTCCTCCAAAGGTATATTCCAGAATTGTGCTGTTTCCGTTAATGAATGAACGCCAATCAAGCGTCTTTTTGAACTCAAGTTGGAGCATGCTTACTGACAGAATCCCTTCAGTAGTGTTTATCAGAATTCCATGGTCTTTGTCTACACCTAACACTCTTCCAGGCAATTTTTCGTGTAATTTTGCCGTTTCATTGAGTTTTTCCATGCTTGATGGCATGTCATGCCCGAAAACAGCGGCTTTCCTGAAATACAGGCGTTTCCCTTTGTAAAGAGTTGATACTCCAGGCCATAAATCATAGGCCCTGACCATTCTTTCAAGCGTGGATGCGGATTCTTTCCAAGAAATTTGTCCGTCATCCTTCTTTACAAGCCCGCAATATGTAGCTGTTTTTTCATCTTGCGGCGTAGCCTGGTCTTTTCCTGTTTCCATATCTTTCAATACGGAAACAAGTATCTTTGCCCCTTCTTGTGAAAGAGTTTCCAGAAGACTTTCTCCTGTTTCTTTTCCAGAAAGCAGGTATTTCTCCTGTGCGAGTATATCCCCTGAATCCATTGCCAGTGCGAGCTTTTGTACAGTGACGCCCGTTACACTGTCACCAGACAGGATTGCAGCTGTTACAGGTGAAGGACCTCTGTATTTTGGGAGAAGGGACGGGTGCACATTGATTCCGCCGCGCGGAAAACATTCAAGAAAGGTCTTTCTGAATATTTTGCCAAAGGCAACACACACCAGAAGTTCTGGTGATAGTGTACGGATAATGTCATAAAATGACTTACCAAGAACCGCAGGTTGAAAAACCTGGATTCCCCTCTCAAGTGCGGTTTTTTTTACATCAGAAAATAAAACCGACCGTCCTCTGCCCTTCTGTGTATCTGGCGCAGTAAGCACTCCGATAACTTCATGGCAGGCCGCGATCGCAATCAGCGATGGTACAGCGAAATCAGGGGTTCCAGCAAAAAGAACTTTCATGGCAAGCTACATTTTCACTTTCTGTTGAAAAGCCTTGAGAATCTGATTCCGTTTTTTTTCTTCAAGATAATCAATGAAAAGAATGCCGTTCAAATGATCAAGCTCATGCTGAATTACTCTTGCAAGGATTCCTTCTGCATTAAAGGTAAACGGTCGTCCATTTTCATTATATGCCTGAATTGTCACAGATTCAGGACGCTTTACATCACCATATTTCTGGGGCACAGACAGACAACCCTCTTCAAGCAGTATTTCCTCCACTGATGTGCCAGTGATCTCCGGATTGATAAAGACCCGCTTTTTGTCACCCTGCGCATGTGTTATAAACACCCTGTAAAGGCTTCCAACCTGCACAGCTGCCAGTCCGATGCCGTTTCCGCGGTACATTGATTCAAACATGCCGGCGACAAGCGTCTCAATATTGCCGTCAAAATCCTTCACTGCAAGGGATTTCTTCCGGAGACGCTCGTCACCGACTCTGATTATTTTTAAGACAGTCTGTTCTTCTTTCATCTCAAATTTATATTAATAAAAGAAAACACATAAGTCAACGGAAGCCAACTACTCGTTTAATGCGGAATCATCCTCCGGAACAGGGATATCATCATCCTCGTTTAGCAGTTCCTCATTGATTCCATCCCATCTGAACTTCAGTTCCGTTTTGCCTATGCGGATAATCGCGTTATTCTTCAGGTTTTTCTGTATGTACATATTTCCATTGACCCTGGTCTTGTTGAGACTCTGCAGGTCAATCACCGTGAAATGATCCCCGCGAAAAACTATCTGGCAATGTTTTTTGGATACATACTGGTCAGCAAGCCTGATGTCGCATCCTTCGGCACGTCCTATTGTGATTGTCTTAAGGTTTACCGGATAAATCCGTCCTGGATTCTCACCCATAACAACCTCAAGCGTTACATTTTCAGGAACTACAACTTCACCATCATCAATTTCCATACATGCCTCCTTTGAAAGTTTTAATTATTTGCGTTTTTTCTTTGTCTTTGTGCTTGTCCGTTCTTCCAGAAGTGTCTTGCCAGCCCCCTCGTCAAAGACAATTGTTGAGTTTCCGACTGTAATGACATCCCCTGACCTGAGTTTTTTTTCTATAATCTTCTGGTTATTCACTGTAATGGGTTTTCCTGAACTCATTACAGTGTATTCAGTGCCCTTCTTTACAACCGTGACCTCGGTATGGCCAATTGACGGATCACCAGCGATTGTAAGATCAGCATGATCGCTTGCGCTTATTGTCATGGCCTTCTGTCCTTCCAAAATAGTTACAGGGTGCATTTTCTTGGTCTTTCCATCAACTTCAAGCACATCCAAAGACGGCAGTCCCTGTTTGCTCTGGAATTTCATCCGCGAGAGCACCCAGAGCAGAAAGATCGCTATTGGAATCAGAACAAAAATCCAGAACGGGAAGGGATCCTGCGGCAGACCGAAAAGCGTTGCAGAATAGTACTCACGCTTTGCATCATAAGTCCTGTTGTTTTCATTGATCTTTACCTGCACGGATTTACGGTCAGATGGAGTCATGGTTGCGTAATAAGTGATAAAATATTCCGCGAGCACGCGCTCCCTGATGGAGTCATACAACTGCGCCAGCTGTGAAAGATCGTTCACCTGATAGGCTACACCGCCAGTTGATCCAGATATTTTTTTAAGATCCTGGTTGGCTGCGCCTTCTATGATGCCTATTGAAAAAACGGAAATTCCAGCGCGTGATGCATAATCCAGGGTCTTTGCAAGGCCCATTCTCTCCTTGAACTGGGGATGCGGACCCTGCGTGAAAGCCATGTTTTCTCCGTCAGTGAGAAGAATAATCACCTTGCGCCCCTTTGATTCCGCAAGACGCGTGCTGGAGTAATAAAGCGATTCATACAACTCGGTATAGCCTCTTCCCTGTTCGGGTCTCTGTATTTCACCAAGTGATCTTGTGATCTGAGCCTTGTCAGACGTGGGCGTGACTTCATTCACGACCTGGATATTAAACGCAACAAGAGAAAGTCTGTCTTCGGGATTTTTAATCTTTCTCAAGAGCTCTTGTATGGCCTCCTTGGCAAAATAAATGCGACGGGCCCTTTCATTGGATGTCTGGCCACCCGCAATGTTCTCATACATGCTCTCCGAATTGTCCAGGAGAAAAAGGATGCTGATTCCCTCGTTTACATTTGCTCCTTGTTTGAATTGAATAATTTCCCTCTGAACCCCTTCCTTTTGCGGAACTGATTCAAATATGGAAAACTGGTCCCTTGTTAGGTCTGCTCTTGGCGCACCGCTTGCACCCGTGATGCTCACCCAGAGGCTTATGGTCTGATTTGACAAAAGGGTTGTGTTGTCAACCTGGGAAATTATGGCATTCTGCGCCATGACTGGCAGAACAAATACCGCAAGACATGCAATGGCACAAACAAGTATTTTTTTCATGAATGTTTCCTCCGTTATTTCATCTTGAACAGAAACTGCGCATCGCCGACACGGATTACATCCCCGTCAGAAAGCGCGGATTCCGTCACTTTTTTGTCGTTTACAAATGTGCCAGTCGCCGATTTCTTGTCAGTCAGAATTAATTCATTTTTGCGGCGCTTTATGATAAGGTGTTCCGGCGCGATTCCGCGATATCCCTCCAGGCTCATGTCCGCCTCATCATTAAGACCTACGGTAAACTCCCTCTGGTTTAGGAGAACTTCCCTGCCCTTCTGTGAGCCGTTTAGCACGTACAGTTTTGCCTTGGCGAGTCTGTTTTCCACCAGGCCATAGAAAAGCCCGATGAAAACTCCAAGGATGACCATTCCCAAAAGCCTGGCATAAAGGATATTCTGCGCCAAAAGCTTAAGGCTGTATTCAAATGCCAGACCGCCCAATAATCCTCCAAGCAGTCCTCCCAGTACACCATTGATTATCTTTGCCCCTGACCGCGAGCGCACACCCTCAACAATTCCAACAAGAATACCCAGGAGCGCCCATCCAAGTGCCTTGGCAATCGGATTGCCGAAGTTCTGCATGGCCGCATTTGAATAGAAAAACACATTTCCGATGAAAAGTCCCGCAGCCTGTCCCGCGAGAAAGCCCAATATTCCGCCTATTAGTCCAATAATAAGACCAGTCAGCGCTCCGGAGAACAGCTTGGGCCTGGAGTGTGATGTTATACCCTCCACGATACCAAAGCAAATTCCAACGATGAGCCCTATCACGCTACCCAGGGTAATGCTGAGTAGAAACAGTGACGGAAACGAACCCTGGAAAAATACGATTGTCTCTACCAGGGGCCAGGCCAATAGTCCTGCGCACAGTCCGATAATGCAGAAAAACACGATTCTGACAGTCAATGACATTTTGATCCTCCTCTATTGGGAAATAAGTATCTGTTTCTTCTCTGAGTTATAATGAACGGTCAGCCTTGTTGGGTTATCCGTATTAATATAAAAATTGTAATTCACTGAGGTCTCTTTATCCTTCTGTATAGTGAGCATGTACTTTCCAGGATTCAGAAGTATTGTCTTTGCTCCCTTTGTCGTATTGCCGAAGGTTGTAAAGCTTTTCATGAGTTCTCCCAGGTAATCCTCCGTCTTGTTGTCCACGAGTATTGCCAGTTCGTCTGTATTGCACTGCAGAACAAGGCGGCCAGGTATTTTCACCATCTCCACTGTGAGTGAGAGCATGTTCATTTCCAGTTCTACTACAACCGTCAGATCCTTTGTGTAATATCCAGGAACCACGTATCTGAAAGTCTGGCTCCCTCCTGCCGGAAGTTCTCCTTTTGCTTTTGCCCAATCAACCCATGCTCCATAAAGTCTGTAGTAGATCTTGGCTTCACCAGCAACCCAGCGTCCTGTGTCGCTGTCAATAATATTGTGCGTAACTGGTATTTCCTTCACATACGGGATTCCCAGGTTGTACTTGATTATTTTACGTCTCTCAGGAAGATCTGGATCCTGAAGCTGCATTGCAAGCGGTTTTAGCGGAAATGTTAATCCGTACTTGTTGCTTTCAACAATTAGTTCACAGTCATAGTTCCCTACAGGCAGGTACAGTATTCCTGAAGACAAATATTTTTGCGCCGGGTCATTTGATGCCGGAGTAATGAAAGGAATATCCGAGCTTCTGGGAGAAAGCTTGAATTCAAAGGTCTTCTTTTTATCCTCTTCATTTTTCGCCAAAGGATTTCTGCAAACAAGAATTACCCTGCCGAAAATACGGTCATCAGTTTTATAAAAATTCCTTGGAATCGTCACCTGAATTTCAAGTCCGCCGTATTCCCTGCTTGCAATATTCTCAAAATATAGTGCCGTGGCCTGTTGATTCAATAATAAAAACCCAAGGCCTAAAACTGCGAGAATACCAGCAGCAATAAAAAGCTTTGAAAGTGGTGTCCGTTTTTTTATTGGTATTTTTTCAAATGCACCTGTCTTTCCCTGAAGCTTTTCCGGCTGTTCGCGCAAAAATGCCTTGATTGCCGCATGCACATCATCCTGTACTTTATACTTTGCAAGATAGCTCGCAAGAACCTGTATCAACTGTTCCAGGTTATGGTATCTTCGTCCCATCTTGTGGTTCATGGTCTTGGACAGGATCTTCTTGAAAAATCGAGGCAACTTTGGCACATACTTTGCGGGCTTTGTGTAGATTCCCCTGGTGATCCTGTGAATTGTGTCTGCGGAAAACCCGCCAGGGAAGGCCTTTTTGCCGGTTATCATCTGGTAGAACAGTGCGCCAAGAGAGTATATGTCCGAGCGCTTGTCCACGTGCTTGGCGTCCTTGATCTGTTCCGGAGACATGTATGAGGGAGTGCCCATCACGATTCCGGTCTTGGTGAGGTCTTCCTCGGCCTCCTCCTCCACCATGGCAATGCCGAAGTCAAAGAGCTTTACCTCGCCGCTCTTTGCTATAAGCACATTGTCCGGTTTTATGTCCCTGTGTATGACGCCCTTGTTATGGGCGTATGCAAGACCGCGGCTGATTTCCCTCAATATCAATATGGCTGCAAGCGGCGGTATTTTTTTCTTTTTTTCTATAAGATCCTCAAGCGATATGCCGTCAACAAACTCCATGGCAATGTAATATGCCGCACCATGCTTGAAATGGTCATATACGGATACAATGTTTTCATGCCTGAAACCCATCATGACGCGGGCTTCCCTGCGGAAGCGATCCGAGAGGCTCTTCTTGGAACTGATGGAGAGTCGCTTTATGATGATATCCTTTTTCAAAGTGGGGTGCACACCAAGATATACCTTGCCCATGCCTCCCTCGCCTATAACCTTTAAAATCCTGTATTTGTCAATCATCTTTGCATCTGCCATTACTCTTACCTCTTTGCCATTCTCGTCTTTTCCCTTACAGTCATAGACCGGTCAGGGATGTTAATCACGTCTATTGTAAGATCCGCGGGCCTGCCACATGGCAAGATTACCACCTGAAACCTCTGCGGATTGTGTATTTGAAGGTATCTTCCGTCAGCTCTTGTCTGGTACGCATTGGCCACAGGCCTGTGACCGCCAAGATATACAGCTTCATTCCAAGTCTCTGGCGACAGATAGTGCATTATCATCTGCATAACGCTTCCTGGCTGGGCCGCTCCATTGTCAGTCCAGGTAAGTCCGTAAACCACCTCCTGGTTTGACCTGAAGTTTACGACATCATCTGTGCAAAAAAATGTTTCAGGCTCAGAATGCGATATCATAAAATTATCTCCGACAGCGAGTAACGGAAGCTTTTTTTCAAACATCGCATATAACTTTAGAAATATGGGGCCATAAAACATTTTCATGTACTCAAGCACCATGGCTCCCTCATATGCGAACTTCCTGAATGGATAATTGCCGCTTCCATTCTCGTTCAGGATATTTTCATGGTTTCCTTTTAGAAAATGAAAATGGTCAGGAAATGCTCTCTTTACCTCCATGATCATCTCTGCCAGACACATGCTGTCCCGCATCTCGCAGTCCATACTTTCATGTTTTTGGTATTTGAGCTGGAATTCATCGAATGCAAGCTTCCACCTTCGTGCCTGATGCCCTTCAGAATGAAATGCATCACCAACGCAGACCATCTGGAGCTGTTTTGCCGCAAACAGCTCCAGAATTGTCTGTGTTCCAAAAATAGGCGTCATCATGGCCGAATAAAAAAAATCCATCCGCGCGTGCAGATCTGGCACGACTACAGTTGGAATATTTTTGTTCAGTCTGAGTAGCCCGCCCGGTCTTCCCCTCCTGTCCCTTGGCCGGATTACTTCATTTTCATTGTCGAGCACTGAGTTTGCGGAATTGCAAAGGACAGTCATTGACTCGACCTCTGGTGGCAGCGGTTTGAGCAGGATTTCACCCAACCGCGCTTCCAGGTTCGACACGCTTTTTCCATATAGCGGCATCTGCAATAATTTTATCACATCATCTTCCATCACATGCAGGATGGG
This sequence comes from Spirochaetaceae bacterium, assembly GCA_003818675.1. The sequence continues at coordinate 3,151 of RPPD01000002.1, read as the reverse complement.
AGTATTAACAACTTGCGGGAATACGGTGTTCCGGCATTGCCGGAACACCATTATTCACGATCGGTCTACTGACCATCAAGGTCTAATCCTCCAGGACAGTCTTGTTCACTTCTATGAATTCTTCCTCTATCACGGTCGCAGCATCAAAAATTGTCTGCTGCTGCTCTGCAGGAGACATATTGTCATCCGCACATACTGCAATCTTGAAAATCGGAGAAGTGCTTTTAACCGGACCATTGGAAAACTGGATCACATTTCCGACAGAAACGTCGTTCTGCAATGTGGACTTGCCTGATTCGGCATGTTCTGGCGCATTCGTGCGAAAACCAATGCTGGTATATTTCACTGTCCGCACTCCGTCAACAAGGGGTCCGATATTCACAAGTGATCCGGAATAAGTGAGCGCAAGCGCGCCTTTTTCGCTGTCTTTTGGAAGACTTGCCAATTCCTCCATTTTCATGTCGGCGAGAGTATCCGTGAACACCGTGTTTTTCTCTAGCCAGGCCTGGGAAACGATTTCCAGCGCATCTGCACCAGAATCCACCTTCACAGACGCTACGAGGCCCCGGACATGCTCGCGCAGGTCCTGGGGTATCTGATCAAAATATTCGCCCATGGAATCCTCCTCATTTTTTTTACTGTTGTGTTTAACAAACACAACTTTTAATATTACTTTCAGTTCATGAAAGTCCTCAATTAAAATAGAACACCGCTCCAAAAGCAGGGGCATGGCTGTATCCAAGATCAATCTCTGTCCCAAGTTCATTAAAAATTGCAAGCAAACGGTATTCAAGATACAATGACAGATAATCAAGCGGCGTGATTTCAACTCCCAGCATGGCGCCAAGATGGTAATCAGCAGCCAGCTCTTCATCATTCAAAAGCTCTATTCCTGCGAGTGCGCCTGCATAGGGCGACACAAGTCCTTTTACAAAATGGTATTCAACACCGGCTGAAGCGCCAAACCTTGTTGTTGTTTCATCAGTAGTGCTGTTCGACATCATATTTAAAAACACAAGCGCACGCACAGGAATCTCCGGTGTAATCCAGTATTTTGCACCAAGGCCTGATATAACACCATCCGTGAAATTATTAACGGGGGTTGTCAGACTTTCCACAGTTATCATGAGCCCAAAGCTCTCTTTGTGGACACCACTTTTTGTCTCTGCATCAAGCATTACAACTGCCATGATCAGAAACACGATCAGGATAATACGCTTTTTCATCGACACTTCATCCTTTCGATACAAATGTCAGCATCTGCACCAATACAGTACGCTGCTGGATTTTTGAAAAAGTAATTCCAGACCGTTACTCTATCATTTTTTTACCGTCAAATCCACACCCGTGCATAAAAAACTCATGTCTAAATCTAATTCCAGCTGTCTCATTCAACCATATGCTTTTTGGTATGTTTCAGGTTTCAATTGAAAGCATGGGATTTGTTGTGCGTTCGCATTCCAGTCTTGTGGGCGGTCCATGTCCTGGGAATATGACCATGTAATCCGGAAGTGAGAAAATCTTCTTCTGTATGGATCCCTCGAGGATTTTCCTTGCATGGTCGTGCGGGGTTGTGCCTATCAAACCAGCGGTAAGCGTGTCGCCAGTGAACAAATAGTCCTGGCACTTGTATACCACTGAATCACGCGAATGCCCTGGAGTCTCTATGACCTCAAAGCACAAGTTCTCAACCGTGATGATATCCCCATCCTTTATGGTTTTTGTCGTTATATCAAAAATCTTGTCCCGAAATGAATATATGAGAGTGTCATATATCCTTGTAAGTGTCTTCAGGCCATTTATATGGGATTCATGCGCGTGAGTAACCAGTACAGCCCTGATGTAGTAGTGATGATCTTCAATAAGTTTCAAAAACGAAACATCAAACATGCCTGGATCAACAATAACTGCCGCGCCTGTTTTCTCGTCTGCGATGAGATATGAATTAGAAAATCCAACCACGACAAAGTGAGGGTAGATTCTCATTCCTCGATCCTTTCCATATCAAAAAAAGCCTCTTCAGCATTTGAATTCTTGAAACTCACGCTGTCCTGAACTCCATATTCAAAGTGAACCCGCAAAAGATTACAATTTTCAAATCCCAGGCTCTTCTGTTTGGCCATGATAAAGCGCGATGAGTACAAGTCTGAACCATTAAAAAGAGTATTTTTTATATCAGTACCGTTGAAACTTGAACGGAAAATCACTGAATCCATAAAACTGCAGTCGTGGATCAGGGCAGATGCAAATACCGACCACCTGATTTTTGTTCCAGAAAAATCGCATTTTCGAAGACGCGCCCCATCCAAAAAACAGAGGTATAGCATGGAGCCTGTGAACTTGCATCCGGACAATGTTGCATTTGAGAACATGCAGGCGTTGAAATGTTTTTCCGAGAGATCCAGATCTGACAGGTTTAGAAATGAAAAGTTGGCCTCATCAAATGAATTATATTTGACAAGGTGTTTTTTCACTTCCTCTGTATATGATTCCACATCCTCAACATGTGCAAAACAGGTGTCCCTGTGCATTACTGCAAATCTGGCACAACCGTCAACTTTACATGTAACTCCCTTGTACATGCCATAATCCTACTAAAAATTACTTTTTTTGTCCAATATACCCGTTATTGAACAGCACTCGATTTTTGTATATGATATGCACATGAAAATATGCGCCCGATGCGGACATCCCCTTGGAGATTCCTTCGAAATATCAAGGAGTTCCTCATGCCCGGCCTGTCGCGCGGATCTCCGCACCTGCACAAACTGCGATTTCTTCTCGCCTGGCAGCAATATGGACTGCAGGGAAATTGTTCCTGAACTTGTGACAGACAAGGAAAAGGGCAACTTTTGCGATTTTTTCCGCTTTAAGACAGGAGAAAAAAAGCCTGCAGGAACACGCAAGGCAAAAACAGCCCACGATGATTTTTCAAAACTGTTTGGCCGGGAATGATGGATAACAGGTCTGTTCTCTTTTTTGACTCTGGCGTTGGCGGCCTTCCCTACCTCGCTATTGCCAGAACCGCTTTGCCTGCTGAACGTTTTATATATTTGGCAGACAGGCTGCACTACCCGTTAGGCCAGAAAGAACCTGCGGTTATCAGGTCGCAAGTTCTGGAAAGCATTGGTCTTGCTATTGCGAAAATTCA
>RPPD01000001.1 GCA_003818675.1 Spirochaetaceae bacterium | reverse complement strand
TATCATAAGATTGTTAATCCCAAATAAATAAAATTACCTCATACAAAGGTCATGACTACTCATACCTCTTTCCCCTTCCCTCTATTGTCAAAGAACAAAATAAACTCTGTTTGTGAGACAGAGTTATGTATATATACACTCTGAGAGAAAATGTCAAGTACCAAAAAATAAATATTTTTCGGTTTATTTGGCTTTGAGTTCTGCTTCCTTTGCGTCAATTTTAGCTTCAATAGCCTGAAGCTCCGAGATGGCTTCCTTGGCACCGGGGCTGTCCTTTGTGACGCTTGCTTCTCCCTTTTTAACCAGGAGTTCAAATACATGAGTCCCGAGCTGCACGAGTTTCTTCTGTGCGGTGTTTTCCAGCTGCATTATTTCAAATTTCAGAACTCCCTTTTCTCCGAGTTCCTTGGCCTTATCAGTTGCTTTTCCCAGTACATCTTTGGATGTTTCTACACCCTTTTCAACAACTTCCTTCATCCTTTCCCAAAAACCCATTTTATCCTCCTTTGTATTTCTTAAAGTCCGGGTTTTCCAACCAATTCAGGTTTTCAAATGCGTCCTTAAAGACATATGGTCAATAGTTTATTCTATTGAATTTTCCAGTTGGAATCAAGGGTTAAACAAAAAACCTTGCTTTTTTGCACGTGCGGTTGACTTAAGGCCAAACCCGCAGTATCATTATGGGATCTTGTGAATTCCTAAAATTACTGATTCTCCACGGAAAAATATCTACAAGAGGAGATTTTATGACGGATAAAGCAAAAGTACGGGGAGATCAATATATCGTCTGCCGTACCTGCGGCAAATACACCCTGCTGGCAGAAGCCTATAATACCGTCTATTGCTCTCCTGTCTGTACGGTCAATTACAGCCAATGCATTATCTGCCACCGCTATGTGGAGAAAGACCAGTTATTTCAGGAACACTATTGCAGCCCGGAATGCGCGGTTCACTACCAGTTTTTGCGGACTATGGGCCCTAAACCAGTTGTCCTGAAATCCGAGGAATTCCCCCACGAAAACGGTGATGTCATTCTCTGATCTTGATAACAGGTTATTTAGAGATATATTATCACTTATTGCTGCTCTTGTGCCCGCGCTTTAAAACGCGCAGTTTTACCGTGTAGCTGCAGGTGAGGGTAAGGGACTGGGCGAAGGTGAAGGAGTCGCAGGCTTATCCGCTGCAGATGGTGTTTCTGTTTTTTGGCCGGCAGTAGACGGCATCAGGTTTTTCTTCTTCAACAGGGCAAAAACCCTCGTTTTTTCCTGTTCCAGGAGCTTACTGGCCGTGCAGTCATCCACAAGTTTCTGGATCTCTGTCATGTTGTTGTATCCAAGCTCAAGTGCGCGTTCAAGGCATATATAGCCCTTGTCCGGGTCCTCGACCTTTGAAAGAAGGATCCTCGCACGAAAAAACCAGGCTTCCTTCAAATTCACATCCGCAGTAATGGCGTTTTCATAGACCTCAATCGCACGATTATACTGTTCAAGAAAAGTGTATGCCCTGGCCAGATCCAGGTAAGCCTTCGCCTGTTCCGGTTTCATCTCTATATACCTGGAAAGAATTGTGGCTGAATCCTGGTAATTTTTCATCTCTATCAACAGCTGGCCAAAACTATACAGGGCTTTTTCATGCCGCGGATTTATGGCCAGAAGCTTTTTGAACCCGGTTTCCGCGGCAGGATATTCCTTCTTCTTCCACTGGATAATGGCCAGATTGAATATGGCATCCTGGTTTTCGGATTCCAGCCCAAGAATTTTTCCATATACCTGGATAGCCTGATCATCCTCGCCCTGCATATGATATGCATACGCAATCAGACTTAAGACTGAAGCATTCCCTTGATCCCTTGCTGAAAGGGCATTCAGGATCTCAATACCCTTTTTTGAATCACCCAGGGCGATATAAGAATATGCCATGTTGAACATGGCCGAATTGGCATACTGGTCAAACTCAAGTGCCCGACTGTAAAATTCAATGGCTTCCTTGTATTTCTTTATCTCGTAATATGCATTTCCCAGATTATAATACTCCTTGGCCAGATCCTGGCCTGAGACCGTAGTAGTGCATCCCATTGACCCAAGGAAAAGACCCAACATTATTCCAACTAAAACAGTCTTGATGCAATTCAAATTCATAGCCTTCACAGGACTATCCTCTCTATTTCCTCAAGCTGGGAACGGTACAGACCAGTAATATGAGATCCATAATCAGCCAAAAGCTGAATGATATTTCGCGACGCACCCTCCTTGTAAGGGCCATTGATCCGGTCACCGACATTGCCAAGTCCAGGAAGAATGTATGCCTTTGTATTCAAACCCGGATCCATCCAAAGCGTATAGACATCCACATTACTGACTGCCCGGGCAATTCGCAGGGAGGCCTTTAAAGATGAGACAATATTAAAAAACTTGATGGACCTGGGCACAACCCCCTTTTCTTCCAAAAACTTTATTATGGTAACCAGGCTTCCACCTGTTGCGTTCATGGGATCAGCAAAAATGAGGTCCTTGCCCTGCATGGCATCAAGATCATAATAAGAGCTTTCCAGGTCCAGAATATAGTGCATCTCATGCTCTTTTTTTGAATCATCCCTATGAATGTTGAAAAGCATGAATGGAGTGACATACTTCGGCGTTGAATACTCCTCTATTTCCTTGGACATGATCATGCATGGCAGAAGAGCTCCACGAAGCATTACGCACATCACGCTGTTTTTTATTTCATTATCAATATCCGGGATCTTATGAACAGCAAAATTAGGAAGAGGCGCTGTCACTGGTGTTTCAACGATCAGGTAGTTCTTTTTTTCACCCACTATGCTCCCATAGGCAAAATTAAAGAGCATTTCATAGGCGCGCTGGATATAATAGATAAACTCTTCACGCTCGGTGTTTTTATCCCGCAACTTTGCTATGATCCTGGACACCTCACCGTGGGTCTGTTTTGGCGTGTCAAAGGAATAGACATGGATCCTTGATTCCTGCTTGAGGAGTTGCTGCATGAGATCGCCCATATTCCCATAGAGTGCAATAAGCCTTTTTTCAAAATCATCCCTGGGAAGAGGATTTTCAGGTGATCCGTAAGCCTTCACTGCCTTCAGGACATCGTCATAGAGGATGTTCATTTTAACGATGTTTTCTTTGTCAACAGCCGTGAGGAGATTGTCCAGGGATGCTGCCTGCAGTATTTTACTGTCCATTCTGTCTGATCCTCCTCATTGTAAGCTACAACATTACAATACTCCGCATACAAGGTCAATTATGGTTGATTCACAAAAAAGGAGAGGACCGTTACTGGATTTGCACCAGTCTCGATCCTCTCCACGCCAATGGCAAGAATGTTTTATTAAAACCAGAAACGGAAACCGAGTTGCGCTGTAAGACCGAAATCAGGAAGATTGGGCAAAAATTCGATCTTTATGGCCGGCTCAAGGAAAATCTCGAATGCCGGGACAATAAAAATCTGGAAGCCAAACGGTATTCTCATGCCAATATTAAAATTATCTTCCTCGCCACCCGAGATAAAAAATGCATACACACCAGGGCCGATATACAAACTGACAGGCCCGATAAGATGAGTCTGGAAAAGCCACCAGTCAGCTGTCATGCCAAAGGCTGAATCCGGTTCAGTAAACCGAGCACTGAATCCGAACATGATGGGAAGCTGGGGAAACTTGAGGCAAAGTGCCGCACCGCTGACAGAACTTTCACTTCCCTGCATCCAGTCAAAACTGAACGCTCCGCCGATTGCCCAGCCTTTTCCTGCAGCAAAAGAATTGCCTGCGAAAATCATTCCAAGCAATACCGCAATGATGATTATCTTTTTCATCGATCCACTCCTTTTGAAAGAATAAGTTTCTATTTGAAACTAAGTCTATCAAATATTAAAATAAATATCCAGTAAAATCTCTGTGCTTTTTGGTATGTTTTATAATTATTTGTAACTTAAAAAAAAGGGTGCCCGGCTTCCGGGACACCCTTGGATATTCATCTCCTAGGGGAGTCGAACCCCTGCTGCCGGGATGAAAACCCGGTGTCCTAACCACTAGACGAAGGAGACAAGTAAAAACTAATGAGCCGCGACGGATTCGAACCATCGACCCACGCCTTAAAAGGGCGTTGCTCTACCAACTGAGCTAGCGGCCCCACAGACAGCTCCAACAACAGGACACACTGCGTCCTTGACCGCATGGGTACCCATGGCCGCCTGAAGTCGGTTACAAAATATAGCAATTCTCCCCTGTATTGTCAACAAGATTTTGATTTCCCAGGTCAAACAGTATTAAAACAAGGACAATTCGGGTTTATAAAAATGTTTTTGGAACATCAGTGAAGCTAATGAATCTTGAATCAAGCGGCTCCTGTTTGCCTGAGACCTCAGCTCGCACTATTTTCCTCCTGAAATCCCCTGTCGGAACATTGCTGATTCTGCATTTAACATACTCCCCTGCTGAACCCGTCCAGATTCCATTGCTGATATTTCGTTCCAGAACCACTTCCAGGATTTTCCCCATAAGACTTGAACTATAGCTTTCTGACTGACGCGCTGAAAATGCCAGAAGCTTCTCCATCCGATGCCTGACCTCGGCTTCGGGAATATGATCTGGCATCCGGGCAGCTAAAGTCCCTGGCCTGGGAGAAAACGGAAACACATGCAATCTGGACAAATCAAGCTCTTCTACAAGCTTTATTGTTTCTTCAAAATCTTCTTTGGTTTCCCCTGGAAATCCTGTGATAATATCTGCACCAAAAAACGCATTTGGGCGCACCTGGCGGAGATTGCTGATACCATCTATTATTGTCTGCTTTCCTGAAATACGCCGCATAAGTCCCAGTATTCTGTCTGAACCCGACTGAATCGGAATATGAAAATGCGGGCAAACTGCCGGTGAAGCGCAAGTTTCAGCCAGTTCCTGCGAGAGAGATTCCGGTTCAAGAGATGATAACCTGAATCTCGCATTCTTGGTGCCTTCAATGCAGCGCTTCAATAGATTTGCCAATCCTGTCTTGCCGTGCCTGAAAGCCGAGATATTTACACCAGTAAACACTATTTCAGAAAATCCGTTAGCAACCAGTCTGGATATACGTTCCAGGACAAGATCCAAAGGCAGGCTGACTGCCTGTCCACGGGCAGATGGCACCCTGCAATAAGTGCATACGCCATCACAACCATCCTGAATCTTCAGGAAAGCGCGGGCATGAAATAAAGATTCATCAAGATTATAGTTAAAAACACCGGATTGTTCCTTTTTGATGCATCCAATTATTTGTTCAAATAACTCATACTTTTTATACCTGGCATATCCTGAAAAACCATCAGCCCGGGCAAGCCTGCCGGGAACAAGGGTAATCAGGCTTTTCCTGGACTGGGGCACCACAGCCACATGCTCAGGTCCAAAAAGGTTTTGCAGCTCTACTTTTTCCACCTCGGCATAGCAGCCTGTTATTACAACAAGTGCTTCAGGATGCAGGCGGGAAATCTGGCGAACCATTTTTCTCGCTTTTTGATCTCCCTTTGACGTGACAGTGCAGGTGTTGATTATATATATATCCGCTTTTTCGCAAGACGGCAGGACTGAAAATCCGGCAGTCTTGAAGGCTTGCGCGAGGGATTCAGTTTCCGATTGGTTTAGCTTGCATCCGAGCGTGTAAAACGCGGCGGTCATCCCTGTATTCTTGCTTTGACCCTGTCGCGTCCCCGCGAGGCTTCCTCATCATTCTGGTTGAGCCTGACAGCCTCAATAAACGCGGCAAGTGCGGCCTTGAGATCTCCCTGCTCCTCGCGCACCACGCCAAGCCTTCTCCACCAGTCAGCGCGTGAAGCGCGATATGCGCATGCAGTTGAGATTGCTGTGTCAGCCAATATAAGTTCGCGACGGGCAAAATATATCTCTCCCATGAAATAATATGTTTCAGCCTTGGCGTCACTTGCCACACCCGAACCGACAAACTGCTCAAAGCGCACCAACGCCTCATTGTGCCTTCCAAGATAATACAGGGCTTCACCCAGGCTTTTTAATATCCATGGATTCTGACCTACGGCCTCCATGCCCCTGGACATATAGTCAATGGTTTCCTGGTATCTTCTCTGCGCAATAAGTGACCAGCCCAGAACTATGTATGAATCAGTGTTGCCAGGCGTGGCAGTTATTTCCTGAATACAGACTTCAGCAGCCCGCGCATAATTCCCCTGTTTGTACAAAACAAGCGCATCCTGCCTTTCCTGCGAAAAGGCCTGCGCGCCAAAAATAAAAAAAACTGCGGCCACAATGGCCATCGCATATTTACTGATCATTTTCCGCTCCCGTGTGACTTGTCCATAATGCAGACGCCGTTGTATTTTGCCCCGCTTTCTATAACCAGGTCTGGTGTGTGGATATCTCCCTCAACGAAAGCGCTGCCATAAAACTCTATCCTGGACCTGGCAGTTATGTTACCCTTGATGTGGCCGCGTGCCGAAATGAGATTGGCTTCTATTTTGGCTTCAATTTCCGCTTTTTCGCCGACATAGAGGTCTCCATCGGCCTTTATTTCGCCATTGAATTTTCCCTTGATCATGAGAGGTTCCTTGAAGCTCATCACACCGCTGAAATCTATGTCTTCCGCGAGGACTGTATCAATATCGCTTTCATCAATTCTGTGCTTGGCAAAATCACTCATTTTTTTCTCCAAATCCCGACTTGCTGTATAAAACTTGTTCAATGTTATCAAGCCCATTATCTGGTGTCAAGCGTTTGGTCGAGATTGCTGTAAATCTTCTCAAGCGAGCGATGGAGTTTTTCCCGCATCTCGCGCGTGTACGGATTGTAGTTCTGGATGTCGAGGAAAAGCTGCCACGGATCATTGCATGTCTGCTCGACGATTTCCAGAAGCTTTTTATATCCCAGCGTGGCGATGACAGAAGGCTCAAGCTTCAAGTCTGCAAGCACACGCCCAATATAATGGGTAATTCCCTGGGTAAAGGCCGCCTCGCGATCATGCTCCTCTGGACTCATCTGAATTACTGAAAGCCCCATCGAATCAAAGAAGGTCTTCCATTTATTTGCAGTTTCCTGTTTCGCACGCACAGGCGCAAATACAATTGGAAGCCCCCTGATTCCGTTTTTGGCGGAATCAGGCCCGAACATTGGGTGGGTCGCGATAATCTCGACTCCAGATGGAATCATCTCATCCATTTTTTTTGCAGGAAAAACTTTAACCGAACATGTGTCAAAGACTGTTGTAGGCGGTTTTATAGAGCCTGCGGTACGCTTTAAAACCTCAGTGAATGACGAGATGGATACACAGAAGAAAAGCGCTTCACTGGAGAGAACTTCCGCTTCCGAAGCAGGCATAAGGCCTGGCGGCAGATTTTCTTTTTTTGAGCGCGAGAAAACCTTTACGGCGCCAAAGCGCGAGAGTAAATCCGCCCAAAAGACACCGAATCTTCCAAGCCCGTAAACACCAAAATCATGTTTCATACGCAACAGATTGTGCAGATATTTTGGCTTTTTGGCAATAGCAGGTACAGACCCGCACTATTTCACCAGAGAAAAGGTATTAGCGCTCTCCGGCCGGCAGGATAATCATGGAAGGTCTTTCTGTACCAGGAATGGTATGCAATTGCCCGTGGAGCAAGATTTGCGAATGTCCAGAATGAGAATGCCAGGCCTGCCAGGGAAAAAGTCATAAGCGCCCATCCAACCCATTCCACAATCTCACCCAGGTAATTTGGACATGAGACAAGCTCAAAAAGGCCGCCATGCGGAATTCTGTATTCAGATTCCCCCCTGTGGCGCAGATTCCGCAGCTGCGTGTCAGAAAAAACATTTATAAGGAAACCAGCGGCGAAAAGGAACACTCCAATCAGAAAACAGAGATCTATTGTATGCAAAGAGCCCGGGGATTTTTCCATGCCGAAAAGCGAAATTGAATTGGTTCCAGCATTAATAATATTGAACACCATCGCCATACCCATGACTGAAAGAGGCATGGTCGACACTCCCCTCCTTCGTGCAAATGGAAAAATGAATGCGCGATACATATAATGTGCAAGCCAGAGCAGACTGCAGAACCCTTCGATAGAAAAAAGATTGCCTTTATATACAAGCATGAAAAGCATGATAAAAAATGAAACAGACTCCATGATGACCCAGGCTGCGGTGCTGTTTATCTGCAGCCCCCAACCCTTTCTGGAAAGGCGGCCATATGGCGCTGTGACAAACATCAGCGCCAAAAAAGTGGCTGCTGCAAGCCCGATCCATATCCAAAGGCCAATATTAAACAACTGTATATCAATCATGATAACCATTATCCCTGAACCAATTAACTGTATCAGCAAGAGTCTCTTTGATTGGACGAGGTGAATAAGTTAGCTCGCGCGATGCCTTCTCCCATGAAACATCCCTGTGATGCAACAGGGTTGCAAGTGAATCATGCGTGAACAATGGCTGTTTTTTTGAAAACCAGGACATGATTCCAAAAAAAGGTACACCGACATGAGCAAGCCAGTGGGGTACTTTTGGCCGTTTTTTCATGTTTTGCGATATTTCTCCAAGCATTTGCGCGAGATCCTGAACTGAAATCCATTGATTCCCCAGGATGTAACGTTGACCGGTTTTGCCAAAACGGCCTGCCAGAACAGCTCCCATTGCGACATCCCTGACATCCACCCAGTTGAATCCGCCATTCACCAGGAATGGTATTTTCCCGCTACAGATTGACAAGACGAAATTGCCCATAAATGAAGGCTTCCAGTCCCAGGGCCCTATAACACCCGTGGGATTGACAATAACTGCATCAAGTCCTTTGCTGACTCCGGCAAGGACTGCCTCTTCTGACATGGCTTTAGAATAATCGTAGGGCATTCCCTCCCCAGAGCAAACAGACGGCTTTGTTTCATCAACCTGTTTTCCTTCAGGATAAGGCGAAATGGCATGAATGGAACTGAAATGCACGAGCCGCCTGACACCAGCCTCCCTGCATGCGGCAACCACATTTTCAGTTCCCCTGATGTTTATTTCATTCATCTGGCGGATATGGTTGCGGCTTATGGCTATCATCGCTGCGCAGTGAAACACAGTGTCCGCGCCCTTGAAAGCCTTTGACATGCTTTTATGGTCAAGAATATCGATGCGTGTTTTCCCAATGCCGCCAAGGGACAGGGTGTCATTATGTAAGCATGCACGGACTTTGCCACCATCTTCAAGAAGAAGGCGCACCAGAGTGTTTCCGATGTGCCCGGCAGCTCCTGTGACCACACAGAGACCTGATTTTTTATCTACTTGCGTTTTCAGCATCAGCATTCCCCATTCTGTATCTGTATTTGAAAAGCCCCTTTGAAGGAGCCTCCAGAAACGAATACGTTTCAAGTATCTCTATGGCCTCACGTATATCGTCTTTTTCCCAGCCTGCAAGCGATCCAAAAAATGGCCTTGATTCAAGATTGCTGTCCCTGTTTTTATACGATTTTTTCCCTGCCATAATATCCACAATTTCATTGTTCGTGAAGCGACGCGGATTCCTTCCGATCAGATGCATTATTTCCTTTTCGCCCGCTCGCAGCAGGATATTTGCTCCCATGCATACATCACATCCTGAACAGAATGGTACCTGCTGGCCCATCAGCGATGCGAAAGTCTTTCTCCTGCAGGCAGGTGTTCCATGAACAGCATCCATGAGTTTTTGAAATCTTCTTTTTCCTGTATCATCAGCCAATTTTTTCGTAAAATGCAGATCCTCATGGCCAATAAAAAGAATAGCCCTTGCTTCTTTTCCATCCCTGCCAGCCCTGCCTGATTCCTGAAGATATGCCTCAACCGAGAGCGGCACGTCATAATGAATAATCGTTCGTATGTCTTTTTTGTCCACACCCATGCCATATGCACAAGTCGATGTGAGAATTCCATCATTGGAATTGAAAAACCAGTTTTCAATCTTTTTACGCTCCTGTTTATCAAGTCCGGCGTGATAGAAAAATATCCTGTCATCCGCGAGCCTGGTCCTCAATAATCGTGCTGCATGCTCCGCGCTCTTTCTGCTGCGCGTGAACACAACAAGGGGTTTTTCAGCATTTTTCACTGTTTCAACCAGATTATGTTTCCTGGAAAGTACAGGTATTACACTGTAAAAAATATTTGGCCTGTCAGGTATGTCCCGGACAGTCAGAAAAAGATTATCCCTGAAAAAATATTCAGAAATAACTGCAGTTATTTCTTCAGAAGCTGTGGCAGTAAATGCACTGAGTGATGCAGCGCCAAGATCCTGCGCAATTTCTCCAAGTCTGCGGAACGCAGGCCTGAAATCTCCGCCCCACTCAGATACAAGATGCGCCTCATCCAGGACAAAATGTGATATTCCTATCTCCTTCAAACACTCTCTTAATTTTTCATTTTCCAGGATTTCCGGTGTGGCATACAATATTTTTGCTTTTTTCTCCGCTGCACTGGCAAAGATTTCATCCCGCAGTGAATCTGTCTGACCGCCTTTGAGCACCAGTGCCGGGACGCCTGTTTCCTCAAGTGACCTGATCTGGTCTGCCATTAATGCCAATAACGGGCTTGCTACAACTGTCAGACCAGGCAACAAAAGTGCAGGGAGCTGAAAACAGATGCTTTTCCCGGCCCCGGTGGGAAAAAGCACAAGCTGGTTTTGTTGTTCAAGTGTATTTGAAATTACATGTCTTTGAAATGGGAAAAGAGCCTGAATCCCGAAAATGCTGTTTGTTATTTCATCCACTGGGTCGATAAAATGCGTTTTTTGTTTTTCAATTGCCTGTTTTTTGCTGTTCAGAAGATTCCCTTTTCACAAAGTTTGTTATACTCTTCAATAAAATTTGGCGTAAACAATCCTTTACCAATAATGCCCTCAATAAATAAGAATAGACATACTCTGTCTCAACCTGTGCAGCGTTTATATATGAATACAAAAAAACTGCGCCAGGGCTTTCAATTCCTAGCTCTTCCTTTGTTTCCCGCGCAAGGGCGGTTTCCGCAGATTCTCCATATCCCACATGACCGCCTACTGCGGTATCCCAGAATCCAGGAAACAAGTCCTTGGCCTGCGACCGCTTTTGAAGCAACAACTGACCGTTGGAATCAAGTATATGAAGGTGAACAACAGGATGAAGAAGAGAAGGATTTTTGTGGCAGGCCTCGCGGGTTGCTTTACCAATAACCTTTCCCTGCCTGTCCACCAGAGGAAGATATTCCGTCATGGAAAGAGGATAGCCGGGAAGAGGGCAAGGCGCAAGTGGCCATGAAGTGATTTTTTCAGACTACAAGATTTAAATCAAATTCCGGAAATACTTCCCTGATTTTTTCAAGTGTTTTCAGTTCAGGATTTGCCTTTTTGGAGGATTCAAGCCTTTGGTAACTATATAGATTTTTAAAGTGTAGCATTTTTGCTGCATCCCTTTGTGTCAGTTTGTGATTCAACCTGATCATACGGAGGTAAAATGCGAATGCAACCGCTGAATCAGCCTTAACACCAATTACAGCATCACTTTCTTCAATTGATTCATCAGGAAGGGGAAAAACGATCCGTGAGTTTTCCGGTTCATCAAGATATAAATCCAGCACTTCTTTTGAATTTATGTGCAATTTTTTTAAACTGTCAGCCTGTGTCATACAGCCCGGAAGTTCAATGCATTCTGCCCAAAATCCATCAATGTCGTTATGTATTCTGAAATGATAAATCATTAAAAATCCTCTCTATCCAGTGATTTCAGCAATTTCTGCTCAAGTCCTTTTTTCAGTTCTCGGTGCATTGGAATTGATTCCCTGTAAATCCCTTTTCCAACAATTAAATGGCTTCCTTTCTGCCGCAATATCATCCACCCATGTTTTTGAAACAATTTCAACATTGCTTTTCCGGAAACAGGCATTTTGCACCAGCTTTTTCATATATTATATTATACCAACTTAAATTGGTATTGTCAAATTAAAATACAGCCCTTCTATTTTTGGTGATAAACTATAAGGTACATAGAGAGATTGTTACATGTGACAATCAATAATACGCAAAAAAGTTGTTGTTGCTTTCATTTCTATCATGGGAAGAGGATAGCCGGGAAGAGGTCAAGGCGCAAGCGGCGTTCTGCAAAAACCAATAAAAAACCCCCTGTTTCCAGGGGGTTTTAATAAACAAGTCAAGTCAGACTCAGATTACATCTTTGTCTTCACGACAACACTGATTCCACCGTAATTATTGTTGTTGTCTTCAGCACCAAATTCCAGTCCGCCAACATAAGGACCTACGTCACCTACAGCAGGTTCACGAATATCCTCTGGTACATAGACATATCCAATCTGGGCAGTCGTTGCACCAAAGTTCATAAGAAAGAAAACCTCAACATTGGCAATACTGCTTGAAATATCCTCGCCGTCATCTGCAGCATACGCTGGACCCAATGCGAGCATGGAAGCCAAACCAACACCAAACTGCTTCACAAACCAGAACTCTGCTGCAACACCAACACCCTGAATAGGTGTACTATCCGGAGTTGACCATCGTCCGTTTGCTGAAACGCTGGCCTTCAGGGACATGTCCCCAATTGGAACTTCCGCGCGGACCGCGGCGCCAAACCAATATGCGTTTGTGCCTTTATCAGTGCCACTAGTTGGACCCGTGCTATCAGCCAATACATTGCCATTTGCAATTGCAACACCAACTTTTAAGGTGATGCCAACAAACCCCGAAAGATCAGCCATGGCGCCAGCTGAGAAACCAGCGGTTAAATCAGAACTGGCTCTAACCTGTTGCAGAATAATAGATGCCGCAACTGATACAAAGTCGACTTTTACACTCAGGTCTACCATGGTTTTCGGTAGTGAGTAGAGAAAACCACCTGTTGATGAAGTGATTGTAGATGATTTAGCTGCACCAGCATCCGTTTCCTGACCAACCTGGAGAGTGACCATGTCAAGCAAGCTCACCTTGAAGCAATAGCCCCATGTGTAGCTAAGCAGCTTCTGGGCGAGAGCTTCCTTTGCTTCCAGTTCATGGTGCGATATTTTCCATGGCTGTGAGGTCTTGATTTCCCCAAGGCCCGTTGCAACTTCCAGCTTGAGGCTGAGGGGCACTTCCTTGACCTGCAATGCATTGAGAAAGTTGGTTGTTACCAAGATTGTACGCACCCAAGCTACATGTACAGTCTCATCGGTATCAGCGTTAACCATTATCTGGACAACGCCTTTCATGCTCTCTGTGGATGAGGTGAGTTCTAGCTTAAGTTCATCGCCATTCTCGACTGCTTGATTACCAGGATCATCATGTGGTAACGCAACGACAAACTCGTACTTGGCTTCACCCTTTACGGCGAAATCAGAGAACGCCACACTGGCGATGAAGAGAAGGGCTATTGTAAGAATAAGTACTCTTTTCATTACCCTTATTCCTCCTTTTTTTGTTGATGAAGAGCCAACGGCTCCCAAAGGCTAATTCTTAATTAGAGCCAACGGCTCTTGTGGGTATAGTACCCTCTATCGGAAAAAAATGTCAACCCCCAGAAATTTTTTATTTTTTAATTTTTTCGCTTTTCCCGTATTCCGCAGATGCAAACCGTATACAAAGAGCAAGTATTTCCATGGCCTTTTCCAGCTCTGCAAGGCACGGCCTTGTGGGCGCTATGCGGATATTGCAGTTTTGCGGGTCAATTCCTTCGGGAAAGGTTGCTCCGGCTGGCGTGATAGCCACTCCAGCCTGCTTGCAGAGCTCTACAGCACGGTTTGCAATGGGCAATTCAGTGTCCAGGCTCACAAAATAGCCGCCCTGGGGCCTGGTCCAGCTGGCAAGGCCTTTTCCGCCCAGTTCCCGCTCCAAAATCCGCTGAACAGCGTCAAATTTGGGCTTCAACAGCCTGGCATGGTCTCTCATGATACCCGAAATCCCGCCAGGATACTGGCGCAAAAACTTCACGTGCCGCAGCTGTTCTGCCTTGTTTGGCCCTATATACTGGGCTCCAAAAAGCCTTGAAATATACGCCAAACTCCCCTTGCTGGCAGCCAGAAAGCCCATGCCAGCGCCTGAAAACGTTATTTTTGACGTTGAACCAAGGATTATAGCCCTTTCAGGGTTTCCGGCTGTTTCACAGGCAACAAGGATATTTTTGGGTCTGCGCGGATTGTCCGTGAGGTGGTGAACGACATAGGCGTCATCGGCGAAAATGGTAAAATCAGGCGCCGCAGTCTTCATGCAGGAAAGCCTTTCCACCGCTTCATCGGATATGGTATCGCCTGTGGGATTGGAATAAGTCGGGACAAAGAGAATACCCTTTACCAGGCTGTCCGAGGCCGCAATTTTTTCCACCTCGTCCATATCAGGTCCATCATGGGTCATTTTTACAGTTACCATGTCAAAACCAAGCTCTTTAAGCATGAAAAAATGACGGTCATAACCAGGAACTGTGACAATCATCTTGGGCCTTTTGGTTTTGCCCCATGGTTCCAGACTTTTGACCAAGCCCCGCAAAAGCGCCCATATAAGCACCTGTGACAGGATCAGAAGGCTCGCATTGTTACCCGCCATGGTCTGGTCAGGTTTCACACCCAGAATTTCTGCCGCGAGTTCACGCGCTTCAGGCAGGCCCAGAACACCACCTGGATAGTTGCGGATGTCAAAACCACTCGGTGTTTTAATATCCTTTTCACTTATTATTGAAAGCATGGGATTGGAAAGGCTCAGATTGTCGTCTCCTGGCTGGCCGCGCTCTATATTGAGAGATAGTCCGAGAGCTTTCCTCGCCTCATATTTTTCCTGCAGTTCTTTCAAGTTGTCCATACCGCCTCCGGCGAAAGCAACTATACATGAAACAGGGTCATTATCAAAGAGGAAATCGATGAAAATGAGGTGATAAAATCAGCTTAGGCGGGGACTCTCGGCTTCCTTTTTTTTGAGATCAGCTTCCATTTTCTGGGACCAAACATCTATCTTGCGCTTGGTTACCTCGATCTCTTCCTTTTCACCCAGGAGGATCTGGACGCGTTTCAGGGCCTGGAGCAGCTGGATGCCGGTCTTCATATCATCAATGCGAAGAGTGGAAAGCTCGTATTTTTCCCTGTAACGCGTACTTGAAAGTTTGAGCATTTCCAGAACAAGGTCCAGGTGTGCCCGTCTTTCGTCATATCCCGGGACATGCGGACTGAGCCTGCCAAGGATGGCCTTAAAACTCACCAGATTCTTGACAACAACTGTAAAGCGTCCCTCCAGTTCCACAAACGACCACTTCCACTTTGAGTTTTTGCCATAGGCTTCCTCAACTGAAAAGACCGTAAAACCGAGTTTCTGGACCAGGTGATAGCGGCTCACGTCATCAAAAGATTCTATTGTAGCCAGACGTTCTTCGTATTCCGAGAAGGAAGAGTCAACAGATGAGGTGACTATTTCTTCAAGATATATAATGCTCTTGTAGATGCTCTTTCGCGCATCGTTTAGATATTCCTCGCTTCTTACGCCCAGGAGGCTTAAGGAAAGGTTATTCATGAGCAGAAGGTAGGAGGCGATGTTGAGATTCTCATCAGATAGCGTGAGCCGCTTATAATTGGCGGTTTTTTCATCCTGCTTTATTAGGGCAAGGATTTTTTTTTCACGCTCAAGTATACTGTTGACGATCTTTTTGTACTCTTTAATCTTGTCAAAGTACTTTTTCTTGGCCGCTACGCTGATTTTTGCCATTTTACGACCTCGCCTGCCTTCCGTATTTTGCAATAAGTTCCTGCGCATGCTTTATGGACACTTCCTGTTTCTTGTCCCCGGAGAGCATTCGGGCGATCTCCTCCACACGCTCCCTGTCCCGCACACTCTTGGCGCCAGTGATTGTACGGCCCGATTCCGTTGTTTTTTCTACCTTGATATGATTATCTGCCCTGACAGCGATTGTTGCAAGATGCGTAATGCATAGAATCTGCTTTATTTCAGAAAGCCTGGCGAGTCGCTCGCCCACACAAAGTGCCACTTCTCCGCCAATTCCTGCGTCAATTTCATCAAAAATAAGGCAGGAGATGTTGTCCGCTTCAGCCAGTGCAGACTTCAGGGCGAGCATGACACGGGAGAGTTCGCCACCTGACGCTATGCTGCGCAGTTTTTTAAAGGGCTCGCCTGCATTGGGTGAAATGACAAACTCTATATCATCCTTGCCCGCAGGCCCGATTACCGGTTTTCCCGTTTCGGAAAGCTTTTCCTTGACCTGGACCTTGAACTGGACCTTGGGCATGGAAAGCCGTTTCAGCTCGTCCTCAACCTGTTTCTGCAGATCCGCTGCAGCCTTCTTGCGTTTGGACGACAGTGTTTCCGCACGCTGGAGGATGTCCTTCTCCCGCGTCTGGATATCCGTTTTCAGGGTTTCCCTGTCCTCGGCCCAGTTCTCTATTGACGAAAGCTCTTTTTGGCTCTCCTGTCCATATTGAAGGATTTCTTCAATAGTATTACCGTATTTCTTCTTTAAAAGGCGAATATCGCCCAGGCGCTGTTCGACAACCTGGAGCCTCTCCGGGTCAAAACGGGTCTGTTCCTTGACCTGCCTGATGTTGGCAGTGAAATCCTCAAGTTCATAAAACGCGTCGTCCAGCTGGTTTTTGAGCTGGGAAAGCGCCGGGTCAATCTCTGACAGGTCCTCCATATATCCACGGCCTGCGCGTATGCCTGCAAGTGCCCCACCCCTGTTCTCAGACACTGCAGCGTAGAGCTGTTCCAAAAGCTCATACAGCTTTTCATGGTTGGCCAGAAGCCTGTGCTCTGTATCAAGTTCTTCGTCTTCCCTGGGCGAAAGCTTTGCCTCTTCTATCTCTGTTATGGAATGTTTCAGGATATCTATCTGGCGAAGGCGCTCCCTTTCCGTGGCCACGAGCTTGTTGTAGCGCTCTTTTAGTGCTTTCAGTTCCAGGAACAGGTCCCTGAAAGCCAGTGACTCTTCCTCGCAATGTGCAAACTTGTCCAGGACCTTGCGGTGGTTTTCCAGCACGAGCAGGGACTGGTGGTCATGCTGACCGTGCATGTCAAATACAAGGGATGTGAACTCCGCGAGTTCAGCCTGTGTGACAGGCACAGACTGGATATAAATTGATCCCCTCCCTGTCTTTTTCAGCGACCGCCTTAAAATCACCCCGCCATCCTCGGGTGTGATACCGTGGGCAGAAAGCCATTCTGAAACTTCAGGATTTCCATCTGTCCTGATTACCGCAGAAACCAGGGTCTCTTCCGTGCCGCTCCTGATGACCCCCGGATCTCCCTTCTGGCCAAGCAGAAGCCCAAGCGCGCCTATAAGGATTGATTTGCCGGCACCTGTTTCACCTGAAAGCACATTTAGCCCTTCAGAAAATTTAATCGAGAGGCGGTCAATTAGAGCAAAATTATGGACCGAAAGTTCCTCAAGCATTTGGCTCTCCGCTCCAGTTCAATTTTGTCCGCAATACCTCGTAGAAATTGCGCTTATCAGACCTGATAATGTGTGCGGAATGGATTGATTTGCGGAATATGACGCTGTCAGACGGTTCTAACACAAACTCATTCTGGCCATCCACAGTGAGAATAATATTGGTCCGCTGGGTGGTCTCTACATTGATTTCTATAAATTCATTTGCTGGAACCACAAGCGGCCTGTGGGATATGGAAAAGGGGCAGATTGGACAGAGAATGAAGGCTTCCATCTCAGGGTGAAGTATGGGTCCACCCGCGGCCAGGGAATAGGCCGTTGACCCTGTGGGAGTGGCTATGATTATGCCATCAGCCCTGTAGCGGCCTATGTAGGTCTGTGAAAGGAACGCCTCAAGCCTGACGATCTTGGAAATGCCAGAACTGATTATGACGCCATCATTCAGGCCGCAGAACTGCACCGCCCGCTTTCCCTTGCGTCTTACCTCCACATCAAGCATGATCCTGGTGGTTACATCCGTCTTGCCCTCTTCGAACTTGTCAAAGATGTCTTTCCATTCATTCCTGGTGACCTCTGTGATAAAACCGAAATTCCCGAGGTTTACTGCCAGGATTGGTATATCCGCACCCGCCAGCAGCTGGGAACAGTATAGAAGAGTGCCATCTCCGCCCCGGGATAATGCCAGATCCACATCCTCAACATGGGATCTTTTAAGCCTGGGTCTTTCCTGGAATGGGTGAATGACGAGCTTGATTTTACGCTGTGAGAAGAATTCTTGAAATTCCTCGGCAATGGATCGGGAGAGATCCTTGCTCCGCTTCATTACAGCCAATACCTTTTTTATTTCCCGTTTCATTATTCCAACCTGCGTAAGAATTCCTATCGCATGCCTGAATTCACTATAACAGTATTTTCTTCAGCCCGCAACTAGCCAAAAGGGTAAAAGTCCGCTACATGCATAATTTCTGGTTAAAGCCTGCAGAATATGAAAGGAAAAGGTTGCATCGGGCCTTTTTTTCAATAGAATTGAATTTAGAG